>DASSTK010000053.1:0-2071 GCA_035707945.1 Sphingomonas sp. | reverse complement strand
ACGGTCAACACCTATGAGGGCACGCACGACATCCACGGCCTGATCCTCGGCCGCGCGATCACGGGGATCGCGGCGTTTTGATCGCCATCTTTTCCAGTGCTCCCGGAAAAGCGGGAGCCCAGAGCCGCAAAGGGCATCGCTTAACACCCTGGGCTCCCGCCTTCGCGGGAGCACAAGGGTTCGCGTAGTGAAAACAAAGCCCCTCGCCGGCATCCGCGTTCTCGAACTGGCGCGCATTCTCGCCGGGCCTTGGGCAGGGCAGTTGCTGGCCGATCTCGGCGCGGAGGTCATCAAGGTCGAGCGGCCGGTAGAGGGAGACGACACCCGCCATTGGGGGCCGCCCTTCCTCACCGACGACGCGGGCCTTCCCCGCGACGCGGCCTATTTCCACGCCGCCAATCGCGGCAAGCGCTCGATCGCGATCGACCTCGCCTCGCCCGATGGTCAGGCCGAGGTGCGCGCGCTCGCCGCCCGATCGGATGTGGTTCTCGAGAACTTCAAGCTCGGCGCGCTCGCAAGATACGGGCTCGATCATGCCGCCTTGTCGGCGGTGAACCCGCGCCTCGTCACCTGCTCGATCACCGGCTTCGGCCAGACTGGCCCCTACGCCCACCGCGCGGGCTATGACTTCATCATCCAGGCGATGGCGGGGGCTATGTCGCTCACCGGCGAGCCGGACGGTCCGCCCGAGAAGGCGGGCGTCGCCTATGCCGACATCTTCACCGGCCTCTACGCCGCCGTCGCCATCCTCGCCGCGCTTCGACGCCGCGACGCGACCGGACAGGGCGCGCATATCGATATGGCGCTGATGGACGCGCAGGTCGCCGTGCTCGCCAACCAGGCGCTGAACTATATGGCGACGGGGACCGCGCCGACGCGCATGGGCAATGCGCACCCCAATCTCGTGCCCTATCAGAGCTTCCGCACCGCGGACGGGGACATCATCGTGGCGGTCGGCAATGATCGCCAGTTCGCGAAGCTGTGCGCGATACTCGGCCTCGACGCGCTGGCGGAAGACGAGCGTTTCCGCAGCAACGCCGGCCGGGTGACGCACCGGGCCGAGCTGATCCCGCTGCTGGCCGAAGCGATCGCCGTCTGGCCCCGCGCCACGCTGGCGACGCGGCTGGAGGCCGAGGGCGTGCCCGGCGGCCCGATCAACCCTCTCGACGCGGTATTCGCGGACCCGCAGGTGACGGCGCGCGGACTCGCCTTGTCGCTGGAAGGCGGCCTTCCCGGCCTCGCCTGCCCGATCGTGATCGACGGCGAACGCCAGAACGCGAACCGCGCCGCTCCACGTCTGGACGCGGACGGCGCGGCTGTGCGCGCAGAGCTGAAGGCGGGCGGTTGAACGCCGCCCGCTCCCGCTTACTTCTTGCCGAGATTGATGCTGCCGAAACGCTTGTTGAAGCGCGCCACCTGGCCGCCCGCGTCGAGGAGTTGGCCGCGGCCGCCGGTCCAGGCCGGGTGCGACAGGGGATCGACGTCGAGCAGCAGCGTTTCGCCCTCCGAGCCCCAGGTCGAGCGGGTCTCATAAACGGTGCCGTCCGTCATCTGCACCTTGATCATGTGGTAATCGGGATGGGTATCTTTCTTCACCGGGCAAGCTCCTTCGAGGCGCTGGTTTCCGACCAGCGCCGGCAGGCGGTCCCGTTAGCCGAAGGCCGCCGGGGGCGCAACCCGTGAGGCTGCTGGGCGCGATCCTCGCCGGGGGCGCATCGCGCCGCTTCGGAAGCGACAAGGCGCTGGCCGCGATCGAGGGGCGGCCGATGATCGAGCATGTCGCCTCGCGACTGGCCGCCCAGTGCGAGGCTGTGGTGGCGGTCGGCCGCGACTGGCCGGGGCTGGACCGGGTGGAGGATCGCCCTGCCCCCGGCCTCGGCCCGCTCGGCGGCCTGGCGGGAGCGCTGGCCCATGCCGAAGCGCACGGCTTCGAGGCGGTGCTGACCAGCGGCTGCGATCTGCCGGGCCTGCCGATGAATCTGGCCGATCGGCTCGCGCCGCCCGATGCGCTGCTCAAGGGGCAGCCCACGGTCGGCCTGTGGAAAGCCTCCCATGCCGCCGCGTTGGTTGA
>DASSTK010000052.1:0-7003 GCA_035707945.1 Sphingomonas sp. | reverse complement strand
CATGCCCTTGATCTGCGACGTCATCGAGTTCGAGATCGCGAGGCCGGCGGCGTCGTCGGCGGCGGTGTTGATGCGCTTGCCCGAAGAGAGGCGAGCCATCGCCTGCTGGAGGGCGTTGTTGGCCAGGCGCGAGCCGTTCTGAGCCCGGAGCGCGGCCGAGTTGGAGTTGATAACGGTCATCGAGAAATCCTTTCCCGCTCATTGCCGGCCGGAGCATTCGTCCATGCCGGCCACGATCCGGGTAACGACCATGAAGGACGCGGATTTAGCCCGCCGACGCCGAAGTTTTTTGCCAACGTCGCGTTAACCAGATTTGGCGAGAAATCCTGATTTCATGATAAGTCGTTGTATTTAATAACAGAAAAGATCGTTGCGATCCCGTTGCGAGTAGGGATCGGACGGGCCGGCGTTAACTATTTATTGGTTAATAACCGCCAGAAATCGCCTTCGACGGCTGCAAGGCCGGGGGAGAAAAAGGGGGTCTTCGTGATCGGCATCACCGCCCGCGCGCATCAGGAGAATCCTGCGCTCGCCGCCTGGCTGGCGGGCGTCGGCATCGCCACGCGGCGGGTCGAGGCCGGCCGCGCTCCGGCGCGCGACGAGGTTCGCATCCTCTGCCCCGACGAGATCGCCCACGCGACCGTGCGGGACATCCTGATCGAAACCACGGAAGGCGCGCCGAGCCTCACGCGCTCGGCCGACGGCATGCCCGCGCGCATCCGCTTCGGTTTCGAGGACATGGCCTTCGGGCTGGCGCTGATCGCCGAGCTGGTCCGCCCCGAAGGCCGCCCGGCGGTGGGCGAGCCGGACAGCGCCATCTATCTGAAACTGGCCGAGAAGGTCGCCGCGTCCGACGCGACCGTGCTGGTGCTGGGCGAAACCGGCACCGGCAAGGAGGGCGTCGCCCGCTATATCCACGCGCAAAGCCCGCGCGCGGCCAGGCCGTTCGTCGCCGTCAACTGCGCGGCGCTGCCCGACACCATGCTGGAAGCGATCCTGTTCGGCCATGTGAAAGGCGCGTTCACCGGCGCGGCGGGTGCGGGCGAGGGCCTGTTCCGCGCGGCCGAGGGCGGCACGCTGCTGCTCGACGAGATCGCCGAAATGCCGCTGCCGCTCCAGGCCAAGCTGCTCCGCGCGATCCAGGAGCGCGAGGTTCTTCCTGTCGGCGCAACCGTTCCGGTGAAGGTGGATGTGCGGATCATCGCCGCCGCCAACCGCGAGCTCGCCACGGAGGTTGCCGAGGGCCGCTTCCGCGCCGACCTTTACTGGCGCCTCAACGTGCTGCCGCTGGCGCTGAAGCCGCTGCGCCAGCGCCGGCTCGACATCCGCGCGATCACCGCCGCGCTGATCCTCCGCCACACGGGCGAGGGACAGCCGGTCGCCTGGCCGACCGCCAACGCGCTCGACCGGCTGATGGCGCATGACTGGCCGGGCAATGTCCGCGAGCTCGACAATGTGCTCCAGCGCGCGCTGCTGCTGGGGACGGGCGAGCGCATCGAGGCCGACGATCTCGCCATAGAGGTGACGCACCACGTCACCCCCGCGCTGCATCTGGTTCGCGCCGCGCCCACGCCTTCCGGCGCGCGCCTCGCCGACGTGTCGCGCGCCAGCGAGGCGGACGCGATCCGCGCGGCGCTCGCCGAAACCGGCGGCCGCCGGGTCGAGGCCGCCCGCCGGCTCGGCATTTCCGAACGCACCCTCCGCTATCGCCTCGCCGAGATGCGCGAGCGCGAAGCGGCCTGAAGGAATAGGAAGCGATGACCAGCATCAACGCCTCCAGCCTGCTGGCGATGAGGAACCAGATCCTCCAGCAGAACGCCGCGCTCCAGAAGGCGGCGGGAACCGCGCCTTCGCTGCCCGGCGCGCAAGGGGCGGCCGAAGCCGCGCCGACATCCGATTTCGGATCGACGCTCAAGACCGCGCTCGAGCAGGTCAACGGGCTGCAATCCAAGGCCGAGGACATCTCCAACGCCTATGAGCGCGGCGACACCACCGACATCGCCGCCGTGATGCTGGCCCGCGAGCAGGCGTCGGTCGGCTTCCAGGCCACGCTGCAAGTCCGCAACAAACTTCTGTCCGCCTACAAGGACATCATGAGCATGCCGGTTTGATATGAGCGAACTCGCCACCACCCCCAGCATCGCCACCGGCCGCAGCCTGCCGGTTCCGCTCGCCGGCCTCGCCAAAGGAGGCATGGGCGGGCTTTTCGAGCGTCTGGGCGCGATCGCGCGCCAGCCCGCCGTCGCCAAAAGCCTGCCGATGATCGGCATGGTGGCGCTGCTGGGCATGGCCGCGCTCGCCTGGGCGATCCTCCATCAGCCGCCGCAGCGCGATCTCTTCTCCGGCCTCGCCGACGCCGACAAGGCGTCGGTGGCGCAGGCCCTCGATACGGCGGGCATCAAATATCATCTCGACAACGCCACCGGCGAACTCACCGTGCCGGAGGACAGCTACTACCGCGCCAAGATGCTGCTCGCCCAGCAGGGGCTGCCCAAGGCGGCGCCCAATGGCGATGAGCTGATCTCCTCGCTGCCGATGGGCGCGAGCCGTGCGGTAGAAGGCGAGCGTCTGCGCGAGGCGCGCGAGCAGGATTTGGCCCGCACCATCGAGGCGATCGACGCGGTGGAAACCGCCCGCGTTCATCTCGCCGTCGAGCAGCAGAGCGTCTTCCTGCGCGACGATTCCAAGCCGCAGGCCTCGGTGATGCTGACGCTGCGCAACGGGCGCACGCTCTCGGATTCGCAGGTGCAGGCGATCATCCATCTCGTCGCCTCGTCCGTTTCCGGCCTGTCGCCGGATGACGTGTCGGTGGTCGATCAGGCGGGGCGGCTGCTCAGCCGCAGCGCCAACGGCGGCAATGACGCGCTCGATCGGCAGGTCGCGCTCCAGAACCAGGTCGAGGATCGCTATCGCCAGGCGCTCGTCTCATTGCTGACGCCGATCGTCGGCAGCGGCAATTTCACCGCGGAGGTTCACGCCGATCTCGATTTCGCGCAGACCGCCTCCACCACGGAAACCTATCCCAAGGACGGCGCGGTGGTCCGCACCGAGCAGGGAAGCTGGTCCAACGATCAGAACGGCGCGAACCAGCCGGCGTCGGGCATTCCCGGCGCACTCTCCAACACGCCGCCGCAGGCCGCGACGCCGAGCGCCACGCCCAACGGCCAGCCCGCGCCGGGCGCTGCGGCCGCCGCCGGCGGTCCGGTCGCGCCGGGCACGGCTCCCGGCCAGGCGAGCGCCGGGGTGCCGCAGAAGCTCAACGAAACCTACAACCGCAGCTACGAGGTCGGCCACCAGATCTCCGTCACCCAGAATCCGGTCGGCGCGGTGCGCCGCCTCTCGGTCGCGGTGGCGCTGCGCCAGACGGGCAAGCCGCTCAGCAAGGAACAGCAGCAGCAGATCGAAAGCCTCGTGAAAGGCGCAGTCGGCTTCGATCAGGCGCGCGGCGACATGGTGGCCGTTACCCAGCAGAGCTTCGCCGACGCGGACGCGGCTTCACAGGGGCCGAAATGGTATCAGGCGAGCTGGATCGGCCCGGTCGGCCGCAACCTGACCGCGCTGGTGGTCGCCGCCCTGCTGGTGTTCGGCATCGGCCGTCCGCTGATGAAGCGCCGCGCCGCGATCGCCGAGCAGACCGCCAAGACCCGCGCCCGCGAGCGCGCCGTGATCGGGCGCGAAATGGCCCAGGCGCTCACCCAGCAGCAGGAGGACGCGCCCGGCGATCGGCCGGTGACGCTCGACATGATCGAGTCCGCTCCCGGCTACGCCGCCCGCGCCGCGCTGATCCGCAACTTCGTGCGGCAGGACCCGGCGCGCGCCGCGCTGGTCGTCCGCGATCTGATCCGCGCCGACAATCCCAAGGCCGAGAAAGCCGATGCCTGAGCTGCTTCCCGTACCCGCCGGCGCGCCCGCCGGCTCCAGCGCCGCGGCGATCCTGCTGATGCTGCTTTCCGAGGACGAGGCCGCGCAGGTGCTCGGTCGCCTCGATCCCGACGAGGTGCAGGAACTGGGCAGCGCGATGTTCTCCGTCGCCGACGTTTCCGAGGAGGAGGTGGAGGGCGTGCTCGATCAGTTCGTCGATCGCGCGCGCGAGCGCACCACCATCGGCTTCGGCGCGGACAGCCAGATCCGCGCGATGATGGAGCGCGCGCTGGGCGCGGAGCGGGCCGAAAACATGCTCGCCCGCATCACGCCGCCAACCCGCTCCTCCGCGCTCGATTCGCTGAAATGGATGGACGCCAAGACGATCGCGGCGCTGGTCGAGCCCGAACATCCGCAGATCGCGGCGCTGGTGCTCGCCCACCTCGAGCCCGCCGTCGCCGCCGACGTGCTCCAGCTCCTCGACGAGGAGGTGCAGGCCGATGTCGTCTATCGCGTCGCGACGCTGGGGCCGGTTTCGGCCGAAGCGCTCGACGATCTCGAGCGGCTGCTGCTCCGCCAGGTCAACAAGAAAGCGAGCGGAAGCAACGCGCCCGCTCGCGGCGGCGCGAGCGAGGCGGCCAAGATCGTCAACTCGACGCGCACCCAGGTGGAGCAGCGGGTGATCCGCCAACTCGCCAGGCTGGACAAGAACCTCGCCCGCCAGATCGAGGACGAGATGTTCGTCTTCGACAATCTCACGCTGCTGACCGAGAAGGATCTCGGCGCGCTGATGCGGCAGGTGGACAACGAAATCCTGATCCTAGCGCTCAAGGGCTGCGAACCGCAGCTTCGCGCCAAGATCTTCGGCTGTATGTCGAGCCGCGCCGCCCAGTCCATCCAGGACGAGATGGCCGAGCGCGGGCCGACCCGCCTCGCCGAAGTGCAGGAGGCGCAGAAGCAGGTGCTCGCGATCGCCCGGCGGATGGCCGAGGCGGGCACGATCATGCTCGGCGGCAAGGGAGAGGATTATGTCTAACCTCATGGCCGCCGATCGCGTTTCCGAGGCGCTGCGCGTGCCGGTGTGGACACGCCCCGCCGATGCCGCGCGCTTCAACGCCTGGCCCAGGGAGCCGGCCTGGCAGGACGAGGAGGAGGATGAGGAGGGCGCGGAGCCTTTTCCGACGCCTCCGTCCGTCAATATCGAGGCGGTGCGGCAGCAGGCCTTCACGGAAGGCTATGAGGCCGGGATCGAGACGGGCCGCCGCGAGGCGGATGCTGAGCGCGAGGCGCTGCGCAGCCTCGCCGCTTCGCTGGAGACGCTGAAGCCCGAGCCGGTTCAGGCGCTGGGCGCGATGCTCGCCGCCACGGTCGAGCGGCTGGTCAAGGAAGTGATGGGCGAGGTGCGGATCGATCCCGAGACGCTGCTGGCCCGCGCCCAGGCCGCCGCCGCGCTGATCGGGGAGGAGACGCGCCCCTCGCTATTGCGTCTTCACCCTGACGACGCCGCGCGGATCGACGCCTCCGCTCTGCCGGTGGCGATCGAGGCCGATCCGGCGATGACCCCCGGCGGCCTGCGTCTGGAGACCGGCTCCGGCTGGATCGAGGATGGCCCGGCGCTCCGGCTCGAGAAGCTGCGCGCCCAGCTCGATCTGATCGCGGCGGCGCGATGACGACGATGCTCGCCTCGCGCGCCGCCGCGCTGCTCGACAAGGTGACGATCGGCGAGGTCGGCCCGCTCCGGGTCGGCCGGCTCGCCGCCTATGACGGGCAGATGCTGGAGGCGACCGGCCTGTCCCTCCCGGTCGGCGCGGGCGTGCGCGTGATCGACGCGGACGGCCATGCGACGCGCGCCGAGGTGGTGGGCTTCCGGGGCGAACGATCGCTGCTGATGGCCCTGGACGGCGATGCGCCGCATTCGAACGGCGGCCGCGTCGAACCCGATGTGAAGGGCGGCGTCGCCGAGGTGGGGGATGCGCTGCTCGGCCGCGTGATCGACGCGACAGGATTGCCGCTCGACGGGCTCGGCCCCGTGGGCGCGACCGCCACATGGCCGCTCGCCGGCAGGCCCGCCAACCCGCTCGACCGCGCCCGCGTCACCGAGCCGTTCGACATGGGCGTGCGCGCGGTCAACGCGCTGCTCACCGCCGGCGTCGGCCAGCGCATCGCGATCGTCGCCGGATCGGGCGTCGGCAAATCGGTGCTGATGGGCCAGATGATCCAGGGCGCGGCGGCCGATGTGATCGTGGTGGGGTTGATCGGCGAGCGCAGCCGCGAGGTCGCCGATTTCCTCGCCACCAAGCTGGCGCCGGGCGTGCGCGAGAAAAGCGTGGTGGTGGCGGTGCCCGCCGATCATCCGCCGGTGCTGCGCCTGCGCGCCGCGATGCGCGCCACCGCCATCGCCGAATATTTCCGCGCCCAGGGCAAGCGCGTGCTGCTGCTGATCGATTCGCTCACGCGCTGCGCGCACGCCCAGCGCGAGCTCGGCCTCTCGCTCGGCGAGCCGCCGACGATGAAGGGCTATCCGCCCTCCGCGCTCGGCATGATCCCGCGCCTGATCGAGCGGGCCGGGGCCGATCTCCGCACCGGCGGATCGATCACCGCGCTCTACACCGTGCTGGCGGACGGCGACGACGGCGACGATCCGATCGTCGACACCGCGCGCGCCATCGTCGACGGGCATATCATCCTGTCGCGCTCGCTTTCCGAGCAGGGCGTGTTCCCGGCGATCGACGTGGGCCGCTCCTTGAGCCGCGTCATGGCCGACATCGTGGACGAGGAACATGCCGAGGCGGCCGCCAATCTGCGGCGGCTATGGTCGGTCTATGAGGAGAATCGCGATCTGATCCTGATGGGGGCCTACCGCCAGGGCAGCGACGCGACCATCGACGAGGCGATCGCGCGCCATGCCGAGATCCTCGATTTCCTGAAGCAGAAGCCGAAGCAGCGGATCGATCTGGTCCATTCCTCGGCCGAACTGGTGGGGAGTTTCGGGGCATGAGCGGTCTGGTCGAGCGGCGAGCGCGGATCGCGCGGGTCAGGCGGGTCGAGCATGTCCAGGCGGCGGGCGCGGCGGCCGCGGCGGCCGCGCAGCTCCAGTCGCTCGAAGCGAGCGCGGCGCGCATCGCCGAGCTGCGGCTCAGCC
>DASSTK010000051.1:0-2378 GCA_035707945.1 Sphingomonas sp. | reverse complement strand
GTGGCCGGGAACAGGGCGGAGGCGAAGAAGGCCCAGAACCAGCCTACGAAGAACATCACTTCGGAGGCGATGAACAGGATCATGCCGTATCGCAGGTGGAGTGAGACGACCGGGGTATGATGCCCTTCATGCGCTTCGTGGATCACCGCCGTCCACCAGACCGCCATCCACAGCACCACCAGGCCGACGCCGACGAGCCAGACCGGAATGCCGTAGGGCACGTTATGCAGAAACATGACGAAGCCGCCGGCCAGCACCAGCGCCGAGAACGCCGTGACGAGCGGCCACGGGCTCGGCGGCAGGATGTGATAATCGTGATGTTGCGTGCCTGCCATCGGCTTCGATCCCCTATCCTTTGCGGCCCTATCAACGGTCCTTCGACAGCTTCCTTATCCGGCGAAAGGCTTCTGGTCCACCGGGTAGAAGGTGTAGCTCAACGTGATTTCCCGCACCCCCGCATTGTTCGGATCGGCCGAGAAGCCGGGATCGACGTAGAACACCACCGGCATGCGCTGCGTCTCGCCGGGTTGCAGCGTCTGCTGGGTGAAGCAGAAGCACTGCACCTTGACGAAATATTGCGCACTCTGATCGGGCGAGACGTTGAACGCGGCCGATCCGGTGAGCGGCTTGTCGGTGAGATTGGTGGCGTCGAAGAAGGCGAGCTGGCGCGCGCCGACCGCGACGCGCTGGGTCTTCTGCTCGGGCTCGAAGCGCCAGGCGAGCCTGGGGCTGACATTGGCGTCGAAGCGGACGGAGACGATGCGGCCGCTCGGCCCCGGCGCTTGCGCCCCCTGCTCGATCCTGGCGGTGCCGCCGTAGCCGGTTGCCTGGCAGAAGATGCGGTAGAGCGGCACGGCGGCGAAGCCCATGCCGACCATTCCGCAGGCGACCGCGCCCGCGATCAGCCCCGTTCGGAGGTTGCGCGCCGTCGCCATGCCGGTGCCCGTCAGAGCATCTTGGCGATGCTGATCGCGTAGAACAGCACGACCAGCGCGAACAGCAGCAGCGCCGTCACGATCGAGCGCGAGCGCTGGCGGCGGCGAATCAGCTCGTCATGGTCGGGAATCGGCTCGGGATCGTTCACGCCAGCACCATCCTGTCGACCACCAGCGCCGCGAACAGCGCGAACAGATAGAGGATCGAATAAGCGAACAACCGCCGCTCCGCCTTCATCAGCCTGGGCTCCTCCACCCGGCTGAAGCCGACGCGGGCGGCGAGCAGCAGGAAGACGGCGTTGAGCAGCGCGGCGGAGAGGCCGTAGATCGCGCCGGTGAGGCCGAGCGGCCAGGGCGCGATCGCGGCGGCCGCCATCGGCAGGCTGTAGAGCAGCGCCTGCCGCCGGGTCGAGCGCGCGCCCGCGACCACCGACATCATCGGCACGCCGGCGGCCGCGTAATCGGAGTTCACGAACAGCGAAAGCGCCCAGAAATGGGGCGGCGTCCACAGGAACACGATCAGGAACAGGAGCAGCGGCAGCGCCGCGACATGCCCCGTCGCCGCCGCCCAGCCGATCAGCGGCGGAAACGCCCCGGCCGCGCCGCCGATGACGATGTTCTGCGGCGTGCGGCGCTTGAGCCACACGGTGTAGACGACGACGTAGAACAGGATCGAGGCGGTGAGGATCGCGGCCGCCAGCACATTCACCGCCAGCCCCATCAGGATCACCGAGAAGCAGGCCAGCCCCACGCCGAAATGCAGCGCCGCTTGCCGCTCCATCCGCCCGGCGGGCAGCGGGCGGCCGCGCGTGCGCTTCATCTTCGAATCGAGATCGGCCTCGTACCACTGGTTGAGCGCCCCCGCCGCGCCCGCGCCGAGCGCGATGCAGAGCACGGCGGTGAAGGCCAGCACCGGATGGATGTGGCCGCGCGCGGCGAGCAGGCCGCACAGCCCGGTGAAAACCACGAGCGTCATCACCCGGGGCTTTGTGAGCGCCAGGAAATCGCGCCAGTCCGCCGGAATCACGGCGGCCGAGGGGGCTGCGCTGGTCATGGTGGCCCCGCCTATATCCTGTGCGGCCCCGCGCGGAAAGGGCGCGAATCGCCGCCTGCTCAAGGCTTTGGCCGGGCGAGCGGCAGTGCGTCGAGCAAATGGCGGGAAGGCGCTTCCGCAGAGCGCATCGGAAGCTTTGTCCGAACGGGGAGGAGCGCTCCCTTCGCATCTACAAGAAAGCGCCCCGGCGGCGGTCCGCCGGAGCGCTTTCCCTGATCTTCCCCGAGCCGGTCAGTCGATCTGCGGCAGCGTCTCGAATTGGTGGTAGGGGGGCGGGCTGGAGAGGGTCCATTCCAGCGTGGTCGCGCCTTCGCCCCAGGGATTGCCGGCGGCCTTCTTGCCGGCGGCGAGCGACCAGATCACGTTGATGAAGAACAGGATCATGCCCG
>DASSTK010000050.1:0-2220 GCA_035707945.1 Sphingomonas sp. | reverse complement strand
TAGTCCATCGCGCCATGCTCCTCGAGCTGGCGGACGATCTGCGCCACGGTCGAGCGCTTCTGCCCGATCGCGACATAGATGCAGTAGAGCTTCTTCGATTCGTCGTCCCCGGCGTTGACGCCCTTCTGGTTGATGAAGGTGTCGATGGCGACGGCGGTCTTGCCGGTCTGGCGGTCGCCGATGATGAGCTCGCGCTGGCCGCGGCCGACGGGCACCAGCGCGTCCAGCGCCTTGAGGCCGGTCTGCACCGGCTCGTGGACCGATTGCCTGGGGATGATGCCCGGCGCCTTCACCTCGACGCGGCGGCGCTCGGCGGCGTCGATCGGGCCCTTGCCGTCGATCGGATTGCCGAGCGCGTCGACGACGCGGCCGAGCAGGCCCTTGCCGACCGGCACGTCCACGATCGTGCCGGTGCGCTTCACCGTGTCGCCCTCCTTGATCTCGGCGTCCGAGCCGAAGATCACGACGCCGACATTGTCGGTCTCGAGGTTGAGCGCCATGCCCTGCACGCCGTTGGCGAACTCCACCATCTCGCCGGCCTGAACATTGTCGAGGCCGTAGATGCGGGCGATGCCGTCGCCCACCGAGAGCACCTGGCCGACCTCGGAGACCTGCGCTTCGGCGCCGAAGTTGGCGATCTGGTCGCGGATGACCTTGGAGATTTCTGCGGCGCGGATATCCATGTTCAGTCCTTCCCCGACGGCGGACGCCGTCAGCCTTTCATCGCATGAGCGAGATTGTTGAGTTTGGTGCGGATCGAACCGTCGATCTGGCGCGATCCATGCCGGACGATCAGGCCGCCGAGGATGGCGGGATCGACATGCGCGTCGATCGCCACCTCGCGGCCGAACTGCTGGCGGAGCTTGTCCTTCAGCGCGCCCAGCAGCTCGGCGTCGAGCGGATGGGCGGAGATGACCTCGGCCGTCGTCTCGCCCCGGTGCGCGGCGGCGAGCGCCTTGAAGGCGCGGATCATCGACGGCAATTCGGGAAGACGGCGATTCTCCGCCAGCACGCCCAGGAAATTGGTGGTCATGCCGCTGAGATCAAGCGCCTTCGCGACCGCCGCGATCGCCTTTTCGGCATCCTCGCGGCCGATCAGCGGGCTTTGCGTCAGCGTGCGCAGATCGGCGCTGGCGGCCAGCGCCTGCTTCACCGTTTCGAGATCGGCCGAAACCGTATCGAGCGCGCGCTCGTCGCGCGCCAGCTCGAACAGCGCCGTCGCATAACGACCGCTCAGACCCGCCTGCGCTCCGCCGATACTCTCCACGCCTGTCCAACCCCCGGGATTGCTGCCGAAACCCATACGAAAAAGGGGGCGCCCAAGAGGCGTCCCCGCATGGGTTGCGGGGAGGCGGTTAGCAGGGGGAAGGAGTCGATGCAAGCCGT
This sequence comes from Sphingomonas sp., assembly GCA_035707945.1. Lineage (GTDB taxonomy): Bacteria > Pseudomonadota > Alphaproteobacteria > Sphingomonadales > Sphingomonadaceae > Solisphingomonas. The sequence continues at coordinate 834 of DASSTK010000050.1, read as the reverse complement.
CCGCCCCCGGCCCGCGATCCGCCGCTTTGAGCGCAAGCGGCGGGATGCGGCGGGCGGTTCGGATGCTTAGATGATTCGCATGATGCAGGCCGAATCGATCGACGCCGACAAGGCATGGGCCGCAGTGAAGGCGCGCGATCGCGCCGCCGACGGGCGCTTCGTCACCGGGGTTCTCTCCACCGGCATCTATTGCCGCCCGTCATGCCCGGCGCGGCATCCGAGACGGGAGAATGTCCGCTTCTTCGCGAACGGCGCGGCGGCGCGGGAGGCGGGCCTGCGCCCCTGCCTGCGCTGCAAGCCGGACGAGACGGCGCGCGACGCCGAGGCGGTGGCGCGCGTCGCCGCGCTGATCGAGCGCGCCGAGACGCCGCCCGCACTGGAGGAAATGGCGGCGGCGGCCGGCTATGCCCCCCATCATTTTCATCGCCTGTTCAAGCGGCTGACCGGGGTGACGCCCGCCGCCTACGCCCGCGCGGTGCGCGCGCGGCGCGCCCAACGCGCATTGACGGAGGAGCCGACGGTGACGGAGGCGATCTACGAGGCGGGCTATTCCGGCCCGGCGCGCTTCTACGGCGATGCCGGGGATCGGCTCGGCATGGCCCCCTCCGCCTGGCGGGACGGCGGGCGCGGGGCGGTGATCCGCTGGGCCGGCGCGGCGACCAGCCTCGGCCCCATCCTCGTCGCGGCGACGGAGCGGGGCGTCTGCCGCCTGACCTTCGGCGAAGGGCCGGAGCGGCTCCATCGGGATTTCCCCAACGCCTCGGTCGAGCCCGGCGGCGCGGCGATGGCCGATCTGGTGGCGCAAGCGGTGGCGGCGGTCGAGCAACCCGGCCG
>DASSTK010000049.1:0-2059 GCA_035707945.1 Sphingomonas sp. | reverse complement strand
GTGAACGCGATGCCCGCGTCGGGCAGGTGGATGGCGATATGTCCGGCGGTATGCGCGCCGACCGCGATCACATGCGCCTCCTGTTTTCCGATCCGCAGCGTATCGCCTTCGCCCACCACCCGATCGAGCGCGGCGAGTTTCGTCGCCTCGGCCGGGCCGGTGACGATCGCGCCGGTCGCCGCCTTGATCCCGGCGTCGCCGCCGACATGATCGGCGTGCCAGTGGGTGTTCCATACTTGCGTAATGCGCCAGCCGCGCCGTTCCGCTTCGGCGCGCGCGGGCTCGGCCTCGCTGGGATCGACCGCCACCGTCTCGCCGCTACCGGGATCGTGGAGCAGCCAGATGTAATTGTCGCTGAGCGCGGGGACGGGAACCAGCTCCATCAGGCGTTTCCTTCGATGAGGGCGAGCGTCTCGCGCGCCAGCCGTTCGGTCAGCGCGCGGGCGGGCATGGCGCGGGCGAGCGGCGCGGCCTGCCCCGCCCACATCGGCGTGAAATCGCCCTGACCCCGCTTCTCGGCGGCGGCGCGCAAGGGCGCGAGCGCGCTCGCGGCATGAGGATAAGGCGGCGCTTCGGGGCGCAGCGGCCCGAGCGCGTCGATCAGGCGGTTGCGCATCCCCCGCGCCCGGCCGCCGGTGAAGAGATTGGTCATCACCGTCTCGCGCGCCTTGTCCGATCCCAGCGCGGCGCGATGGGGCGGCGCGATCAGGCTTTCGGGGCAGGCGAGATAGGCGGTGCCGATCTGCACCGCGCTCGCGCCCAGCCGCAGAGCGGCGGCGATCCCGCGCGCATCCGCGATGCCGCCGGCGGCGATGACCGGCCGCTCCACCGCGTCGGCCACCTGCGGCAGCAGGGCGAACAGGCCGATCAGATCGCCGCCGCCGGGCAGAAAACGGCCGGTATGTCCGCCCGCCTCATAGCCTTGCGCGATGATCGCATCCGCTCCGCGTTCGGCGAGCCAGAGCGCCTCCGCGACCGAGGTGGCGTTGCCGATGACGAACGCGCCGCTCCGCCTCACTCGATCCAGCAGCGGCTCGTTCGGCAGGCCGAAATGGAAGCTGACGATCTCGGGGCGCAACGCCTCCACCGCCTCCGCCATCGCCGCGTCGAACGGGCGGCGCAGCGGCGGCGTCGTCTCGGGCGGTGCGACGCCCCATTTGGCGTAGCAGGGCGCGAGCAAGGCCCGCCACGCGCTCTCATCGGGGGCGGGCGGCAGCCTGTGGCAGAAGAAATTGAGGTTGAGCGGCCCCTGCGCCCCCGCGCGCACCGCCGCGACCTGTCCGCGCACCGTATCGGGATCGAGCAGGGCGCAGGGGAGGGAGCCGATGCCGCCGCCCTCGATCGCGCCGATCGCCAGCTCGACTCCCGCCGCGCCCGCCATCGGCGCGGCGATGATCGGATGCGCCGCGCCGAGCCGATCGATCAGGCGGCGGTCCGGCCAGCCGGGGCGGCCTGCTACCACGTTCCACTGTTGGGCATCGAGGCCCAGGGCTCGGCGGGCTCCAGATGGCCGTCCTGCAACAGCTCGATCGAGATGCCGTCGGGGCTGCGCACGAACGCCATATGCCCGTCGCGCGGCGGCCGATTGATGGTGACGCCCGCCTCCATCAGCCGCCGACAGGTCTCGTAGATATTGTCGACTCGGTAGGCGAGGTGGCCGAAATTGCGGCCGCCTTCATAACCCTTCTCGTCCCAGTTATGAGTCAGCTCCACCTGCGCCTCCTCGTCGCCGGGCGCGGCGAGGAAGATCAGCGTGTAGCGCCCCTTCTCATTCTCCATGCGCCGAAGCTCACGCAGACCGAGCAGATCGAAGAAGCGGATCGTCTCGTCGGGATCGGAGACGCGGATCATGGTGTGGAGATATTTCATGGCCACGCCAATCTAGGCGCGCCGCTCCGGCTTGTGAACCGGAGCGGCTGCTTTCCCGCGACCGCTATCGGCCCAGCATCAGCTTGGCGAACAGCGTCAGGCTGTGCGGATGTTTTCCATAAGCCTCGTCGAGCGCCGCCGGTTTGGCGTAGGCGCTCGCCGCCGCGCCGAGCGCCAGCGCGAAGTTTCG
>DASSTK010000048.1:0-2757 GCA_035707945.1 Sphingomonas sp. | reverse complement strand
CTGGGGGGCCGGATGAGGCTGGGCACGCACATATTCCGTGAGCTTCGCGCGCCGTTCGCGGCCGCGTGTCTGGCGCTCATCGCGGCCGCGCCGCCTTCCCTGCCGGAGACGCGAATCGCGGTCACGCTGCCCGCCGGCTGGCAGGGCGACGCTTCGGGACGGCTGCTCGTCTTCGCCGAGCCCGCCACCGCGAAGAACGCCGACGCCAAGGAGGTCGACACCGCCGAGTTCGGCTCCTCGGCCGGCGTTTCGGTCGCGGCGCGCGATGTCGAGGGGTTCGGCGCGGATCGGCGCGTACTGATCGACACGCAGGAGATCGCCTATCCGGCCGGCTTCGCCGCGCTCGCGCCGGGTGACTATCGCGTGCAGGCGGTGCTCGATCGCAACGGGGATTATAATTACGGCGGGCGCGGGCCGGGCGATCTCGTGTCGAAGGTGGTGACGATCCATTGGCCCGAGCAGACGCCGGCCGCGATCGCGCTCGATCACGCCGTGCCGCCGGAGGATTTGTGGGATTTTCACGCCGCTTCGGCCGAGACGCAGGCGCGGATCGCGGCGGTGAAGCCGCACCTCCACGACACGACCTATATCAGCCCCTCGCTCTCCGCATTCTGGGGGCGCGCCATCCCGATCAAATCCTGGGTGCTGACGCCGCCGGGCTATGATCCGGCAGAGGGCAAGACCTACCCCACCGTCTATGAGATCGGCGGCTTCGGCTCCTCCCAGAAATCGAACATCGGCATGGCGGGGCGCATCTGGGCGCTGGAGGCGGACGGCTCGATTCCGCCGATGATCTGGGTGTTCCTCGATCACAGCTCGATGGGCACCGGCACCACCGAGTTCGCGGACAGCGTGAACAACGGCCCCTGGGGCCATGCGCTCACCGCCGAGCTGATGCCGATGCTGGAGAAAAGCTATCGGATGGACGCGAAGTCTACGGGCCGCTTCCTGACCGGCCACAGCTCGGGCGGCTGGGCGACCCTGTGGTTGCAGGTCGCCTACCCGAAAATCTTCGGCGGAACCTGGTCGACCTCGCCGGACCCGGAGGATTTCCACGATTTCACCGGCGTCGATCTCTATGCGCCGAACGCCAACATGTATCGCCGGCCGGACGGCTCGCCCTATCCGCTGATCCGCGCGCACGGCAAGGTGCTCGCCACCATCGAGCAGTTCGCGAAGACGGAGGCGGTGCTGGGGCGCGACGGCGGGCAGTTCCGTTCGTTCGAATGGGTGTTCTCGCCGAAGGGGCCGGACGGCGGGCCGATGGAGATGTTCAACCGCGTGACCGGCGCGGTGAACCCGGCGGTGGTCGCCTATTGGCGCGATCATTACGACATCGCCCATATCATCGCGACGCGCTGGCCGGAGCTGAAGCCCGATCTGGACGGCAAGGTGCACCTGATCGTCGGCACCGCCGACACATTCTATCTCGACGGTGCGGCCCACAAGCTGGACGCGGCGATGAAGCAGGTGGGCGCACACGCCCGGTTCACCTACCTGCCCGGCAAGACCCATATGGACCTCTACGAACGCGGCGGCGACAAAATGGCGCTGGAGAAGGACATCGCCTGGGCGATGTACCAGACGGCGCGACCGGGAACGGCGCGGCCGGCGGAGGCGAAGACGAAGGCGGCGAAGTGATCGGCGCGGCGGCGTCGAAGGGCTGAGGCGATGGCCTATGCGATAGCCGCTTTCGCGCTGTGGGTCGGCTTTCTGCTGAGCTGGCATGCGGCGATGTTCTGGACGGCGCGCGCTGCCGCGAAGGCGCCGCTCGGGCGACGGCTGCTCTATCTGCTCGGCTTCCTGATCGGCTTTTGCCTGCTTTTCTCGCTGCCGCCGTCGGCGTTCGGCGGCAAGGCGCTGCCGGGATTCGACGCCTTGCTGCCGGAAAGCTGGCGGGAGCCGCTCTGGCGGCAGCCGCCCGCGATCGGCTGGCTGCTGGTGGCGATCGAGCTGGCCGCCTGCGCCTTCGCCTGGTGGGCGCGGCTGCATCTGGGGCGGCTGTGGTCCGGCATGCTGACGCTGCGGGAGGGGCATCGCGTGGTCGACACCGGGCCTTACCGATTGGTCCGTCATCCGATCTATACCGGCTTCATCCTCGCGAGCTGGGCTTTCGCGCTGGCCTTCGCGAGCGCGCCGATGCTGGCGGGCGCGCTGGCGCTCACCCTCGTGATGGCGATCAAGGCGGCCGAGGAAGAGCGCTTCCTCCGGCGCGAGTTGGGGGCTGCCGATTACGACGCCTATGCCGCGCGCACCCCGATGCTGATCCCGGGTGGGTGGCGGTAGAACCCTCTGTATTGAGCGTGATCCGTTCGTCCCGAGCGAAGTCGAGGGACGTGAGCCGGGCGAATCGCCTGGGGCATGCGCCTCGACTGCGCTCGGCACGAACGGACAAGGCTGATGCAGGTTGAAGCTAGATCAACCGATCCCCCGCCTCGCGCGCCAGCAGCTCGGCCTTGACCTCCAGCCCCCAGGCGTAACCGCCGGGCGAGCCGTCGCCGCGCCGGGCGCGGTGGCAGGGGATGAGGATGGCGACGGGGTTGGCCCCGCAGGCGGTGCCGGCCGCGCGCGCCGCGCCGGGCTTGCCGGCGCGCGCGGCGAGCGCGGCGTAGCTCACCGATTCGCCGGGCGGCACGCGGCTCAGCTCCCGCCACACCGCCTCCTGAAAGGCGGTGCCGCGCACGTCGAGCGGCAGATCGTGCGCGCGGCCGGGCTGCTCGACCGCCGCCACCGCTTGCGCCACCAGATCGGCCATCG
>DASSTK010000047.1:0-2685 GCA_035707945.1 Sphingomonas sp. | reverse complement strand
TGATCCCCGGCCCCGGCAAGCTGACCATGACCTTCACCGGCGCGGACGGCCAGGTGATCGAGCATGACGTGTTCGATTTCAAATCGTCCGGCGTCGCGATGGGGATGTACAATCTCGACGATTCGATCCGCGATTTCGCGCACGCCAGCATGAACTACGCGCTCGATCGCAAGTGGCCGCTCTATCTTTCCACCAAGAACACCATCCTGAAAGCCTATGACGGCCGCTTCAAAGACCTGTTCGCGGAGGTCTACGCCAGCGAATTCAAGGACAAGTTCCAGGCTGCCGGCATCACCTATGAGCATCGCCTGATCGACGACATGGTGGCCTCCGCCCTCAAGTGGAGCGGCAAGTTCGTCTGGGCCTGCAAGAATTACGATGGAGACGTGCAATCCGATCAGGTGGCGCAGGGCTTCGGCTCGCTCGGCCTGATGACGTCGGTGCTGATGACGCCGGACGGCAAGACGGTGGAGGCCGAGGCCGCGCACGGCACCGTCACGCGGCACTACCGGATGCATCAGCAGGGAAAGAGCACGTCCACCAACCCGATCGCCTCGATCTTCGCCTGGACGGGCGGCCTCAAGTTCCGCGGCAAGTTCGACGACACGCCCGACGTGGTGCGCTTCGCCGAAACGCTCGAGAAGGTCTGCATCGACACCGTAGAGGGCGGTCAGATGACCAAGGATCTCGCCATCCTGGTCGGCCCCGATCAGGCGTGGATGACCACCGAGCAGTTCTTCGACGCGATCGTGAAGAACCTCGAGGCCGCCATGACGAAGTGGGCCTGACCGGAGGCGTATGAGCAGGGAGCGGCGGCGGCCATGAACGCCTCCCTCCTGCCCGTCGCCGAAGCGCAGGCGCGGCTGCTCGCGCTCGCCGAGCCGCTGCCGGTGGAGGAGGCGCCGCTCGTCGAGGCGGTCGGCCGCTGGGCCGCCGCCGACGTCATCGCCCGGCGCGACCAACCGAGCGCGGCGCTGTCCGCGATGGACGGCTACGCCATCCGCTACGCCGAGCGGCCCGGCCCCTGGACGGTGGTGGGGGAGAGCGCGGCGGGCGGCGGCTTCGGCCGGACGCTCGGCCCCCGCGAGGCCGTCCGCATCTTCACCGGCGCGCCCGTGCCCGAGGGCGCGGATTGCGTGCTGGTGCAGGAGGAGGCCGCGCGCAAGCCTGCCCCGGCGGAGGCCGGGGGCGACCGGCTGCTGATGGCCGGCGAGGGCCCGCGCGGCGTCAGCGCCAATATCCGCCCCAGGGCCGCGGACTTCCCGGCGGGGGCGCGGCTGATCGCCGAGGGCGCGCGCATCACCGCCCGCCATGTCGCGCTCGCCGCGATCGGCGGGCATGGCGCGATCCCCGTCCGGGCGCGGCCGAGGATCGCGCTGCTCTCGACCGGGGACGAGCTGGTCCCGCCCGGCGCGTCCACCCCGGGAGCACAGCTTCCCGCCTCCAACGCGCCGATGCTGGCCGCCCTGCTCGGCCGCCATCCGGCGCTGGTCGAGGATCGCGGCATCGTGCGGGACGATCTCGACGCCATCGCCCAGGCCTTCGGACAGGCGGCGGAAAGCGCCGACGTGATCGTCACCACCGGCGGCGTCTCGGTCGGCGACCGCGATCTCGTCCGCCCCGCGCTGGAGCGGGCGGGCGCGAAGCTCGATTTCTGGCGCGTGGCAATGCGGCCGGGCAAGCCGCTGCTCGCTGGACGGCTCGGGAATGCGATCATGCTCGGCCTGCCCGGCAATCCGGTTTCGGCCTATGTGACCGCGCTCATCTTCCTGCTGCCGCTGATCGCGCGGCTGGGCGGGGCGAGCGATCCCCTGCCCCGCGCCCGCGCCGTCCCGCTCGGCGTCGCGCTGCCCGCCAACGGCGCGCGGCAGGATTATCTGCGCGCCCGGATCGAGGGCGGCCGCGCCTTCGCGCCGGACGGGCAGGATTCCGCGGCGCTGGCCGCTCTCGCCGCCGCGGACGGCCTCATCGTGCGCGCGCCCCACGCGCCCCCGGCCGCGATCGGCGACTCGGCGGAAATGCTGATGCTCGATGGAGAGAGTGCTTGACTTGTTCGGGATAGGTTCCTAGACGTTCGCCATCCGTTCCATTTGGGGACAGGCGATGCTGACGCGCAAGCAACACGAGCTTCTCTGCTTCATTCATGACCGGCTGGCCGAATCCGGCGTCTCCCCCTCGTTCGAGGAGATGAAGGAGGCGCTCGATCTCAAGTCCAAGTCCGGCGTCCACCGGCTGATCCGCGCGCTCGAGGAGCGCGGCTTCATTCGACGCCTGCCCAATCGCGCCCGCGCGCTGGAGGTGGTGCGGATGCCCGATCGGGTGATCCCCGCCAAAGCGGCGGCCGCCCCGGCCAGGGCGCCCGCGCCGAAGATCCCGGTCGCCGCCAACGACAGCGTGATCGAACTGCCGCTCCACGGCCGCATCGCCGCCGGCCAGCCGATCGAGGCGCTGGAAGGCCAGACCAGCCTTCCCGTCCCCGCCGCCCTGCTCGGCCCCGGCGAGCATTATGCGCTGGAGGTTTCCGGCGATTCGATGATCGAGGCCGGCATCCTCGACGGCGACCTTGTCGTGCTGCGGCGGACCGACACCGCGGAGACCGGCGACATCGTGGTCGCCCTGGTGGACGAGGAGGAGGCGACGCTGAAGCGCCTGCGCAAGCGCGGCGCCTCGCTCGCGCTGGAGGCT
>DASSTK010000046.1:0-2785 GCA_035707945.1 Sphingomonas sp. | reverse complement strand
TGGTGGTCGACCAGGCCAATATCCTGCCCCCCGATCGCGAGGCGGCGCTGACGCAGAAGCTCCAGGCCTTCCAGCAGGCGACCGGGCGGCAACTCGTCGTGGCGACCGTCAACAGCCTCGATGGCGATGAGATCCAGGATTACGGCTACAAGCTCGGCCGGGCCTGGGGCGTGGGCCTCAAGGGCGCGGACAACGGCGCGATCCTGCTGGTCGCGCCCAATGAACGCAAGGTCGGGATCGAGGTCGGCTACGGCCTCGAAGGCGTGCTGACCGACGCCTATTCGAGCGTCATCATCAACTCGAAGATCCTCCCCGCCTTCAAGGCCGGCGACATGCCGGGCGGGATCGAGGCGGGCGCGCAGGCGATCATCGATCTGCTCTCGATGCCGGATGATCAGGCCAAAGCCAAGGAGCAGGCCGCGATCGCCGACTGGAACAGGCATCACCGGCGATCGAGCGACGGCGGCGGCGTGCCCTGGGGCCTGATCTTCTGGATCGTCATCATGGTCTTCGTGTTCGGACGCCGCATGTTCGGCGGCCGCTACGGACGACATTATGGCGGCCTGTGGCCGATCTTCCTGTGGGGGCCGGGCTTCGGCGGCGGCTGGGGCGGGGGAGGAGGCTCCTCGGGCGGAGGAGGAGGAGGCTGGACCGGCGGCGGCTTCACCGGAGGCGGCGGCGGATCGTTCGGGGGCGGCGGCGCCTCGGGGGGCTGGTGACATGCTGAGCGAAGCCGATCGCGTCCGGGTGGGCGAGGCCGTCACCCGCGCCGAATCCTTGAGCGACGGCGAGATCGTCACCGTCGTCGCCGAAGCGTCCGACGCCTATCATGACGTGGTGCTGCACTGGGCGCTGCTGCTGCTGTTCCTGTGGCTCGCCGTGGTGGCGGCCCTGCCCCGCTTCTTCACCGGCATGCTGGACGGCATCGGCGGCGGCTGGTCCGGCTGGAGCGCGGGCGAGCTTTTGGCGGTCGAGCTGGTCGCCGCGGCGGCGCTGTTCCTGATCGCGCGCTACCTGTTCGGTCTGCCGCGTCTGCGCCTGCTGCTCACGCCCGATTCCACCAAGGCGCGCCGGGTGCGCCGTCGCGCCGTGCTGCTGTTCAGGCTCACCGCCGACAACCGCACCCGCGCCCGAACCGGCGTTCTGCTCTATCTCTCGATCGCCGAGCGCCGCGCCGAGATCGTCGCCGACGCCTCGATCAACGACAGGGTGACGCCCGAAATCTGGGGCGAGGCGATGCACGCGCTGATCGCGGCGGTGAAGGACGGCCGCGCCGCGGACGGCATGGTGGCGGCGGTGGAAAGGATGGGCGCGGTGCTGGCCGAGCATTTCCCGCGATCGGCCGATGACACCAACGAGCTTCCCGATCGTCTCATCCTTCTATGAGCGATCCGGATATCGACGCGCCCGAGATAACGCGCTGGCAGGGCAGGTTCATCGCCGCCAGGACGCGCGGCAAATGGGAATATGTCGGCCGCACCCGCGGGGTGCGCGCGGCGGTGATCCTGGCGGTGGAGGACGGGCATGTGCTGCTCGTCGAGCAATATCGCGTGCCCTTGGGCCGCGTCTGCCTGGAGCTTCCCGCCGGGCTGATCGGCGACGAGGGCGAGGCGGAAAGCGTCGAGGCCGCCGCCACCCGCGAGCTGGAGGAGGAAACCGGCTACCGCCCCTCGCATATCGAGGCGCTGGGCGATTTCGCTTCCTCGCCGGGCATGGTCTCGGAGACTTTCACCTTGGTCCGCGCGACGGGCCTGACCAAAACGCACGACGGCGGCGGGGTGGAGGGCGAGAACATCACCGTTCACCGGGTGTCGTTGCAGGACGTGCCCGGCTTCATCGAAAGCCGCCGTGCGCTCGGCCACGCGATGGACGTCAAGCTGCTGCTGCTCCTCGGCGCGGGGATGCTGGCGACCGACTGACAGACCGTTCGTGCCTCGAACGCAACCGGCTGCCCAGCCCACGCACTTCGACTGCGCTCAGCGCGAACGGGAACTATGCGCGTTCATTCCCCCGCGGGGATGATCGGGCCCACCGCGAAATTATCGGCATAGGCCTGGATCTTGAGCTCCCGTACGGGGGCGGGGACGATATGGGCGGCAAGGCCGTGCCGCTCGGCATAGGCTTTCGCCTCGTCCAGCGTGGGAAAGGTGAGGCGCACCTGCTCGCGCGTGTCGCCGGAGCCCGCCCAGCCGGTCAGCGGATCGGGGCGTTTGGGCATGTTCGTCTCGAACTCGAGGATCCATGTGCGGGTATGCGCGCGGCCCGACTGCATATTGTTCTTGATCCGCTGATAGATGCGCGCGGCCATGCCGATTCCTCATGTTCGATGCGGCTTCGCTTGCCGCAGCCGCGAAGGCCGCGTCAAGAGCGTTGCGCCGCCTTCTTGGTGCGGAGCGTCGGATCGGCGCGGGCGGGATCGTCCGGCCAGGGGTGGCGCGGATAGCGGCCGCGCATCTCCCTGGCCACCGCCGCCCAGCTTCCCGCCCAGAAGCCGGGCAGGTCGCGCGTCGTCTGGATCGGCCGCCCCGCCGGCGAGGTGAGCGATAGCACGAGCGGCGCGCGGCCGCCCGCCACCGCCGGGTGCCGGTCGAGCCCGAACAGCGCCTGCGGACGAAGCTCGACGGTGGGGCCGCCCTCGGCCGCATAGTCGATCGGGTGCGTGCTCCCCGCCGGGCTGGCGAAGCGATCGGGCGCGAGGCTGTCCACCGCGCGCCGCCCCTCCCAGCCGAGCAGAGTGTCGAGCGCCTGGGCGAGATCGCCCGGCGGAATGGCGTCGAGCCGGCGG
>DASSTK010000045.1:0-10827 GCA_035707945.1 Sphingomonas sp. | reverse complement strand
GGCTTCGGCGAGGAGGGCGAAGGCTATGTCCGCATCGCGCTCGTCGAGAACGAGCATCGCATCCGGCAGGCGGCGCGCAACGTGAAGCGCTATCTGCAATCCATGGGCATCAACGCGGCCGGCCCGGCGCGGCAGACGGGCTGATCCGCTCTCCCACTCCCTCTCTTCCGAAAGCTCGGCCCGATCCGTGCAACCAATGAGGGCGGCGACGGGTTAAGCAACCGGCGCCCCGGAAGAGAGGGAGTGAAATCCCATGAAGAACAAGATGATGATGCTCGCCGCCGCGGCGATGCTGGCGGCTCCGATGGCGGTCACGCCCGCCTTCGCGAGCGGCCAAAGCAGCGGTCATTGGGACAATGGCCGCTGGATCAGCGATCAGTATCCCGGCTGGGTCTGGCAGAACGGCCGCTGGGAGCGGGATCGCAACTGGCGCAACGACAACAATGGCCGTTGGGATCGCAACCATGACAATCGCTGGAACAGCGACCACGATAACGGTCGCTGGAGCAGCAACAATCGCTGGGATCGGGATCATAACGATCGCAACGATTGGGCCTGGAACGGCCGCGAACATGATTGGGATCCGGCCCGTCATTATCATCAAGGCGATTATCGAGGCCATCGCCTGTCCCGCAACGATCGCATCTATCGCGGCAGCGACGGGCGCTATTATTGCCGGCGCAGCGACGGCACCACCGGCCTGGTGATCGGCGCCATCGGCGGCGGCCTGCTCGGCGGAGCGATCGGCGGCAGCACGCTGGGCGCGCTGATCGGCGCGGGCGGCGGGGCCTTGCTCGGCCGGGCCGTCGATCGCGGCAACGTCACCTGCCGCTAAGGCGAACCTCGGATCGCGCCCCGGCGGACAGCCCCTCCGCCGGGGCGAACCGTTGCGGACATGAAACCGTCCGCCCCGTTATCGGTTGAGCCTCTCGTCCCCGGGGGAGAGAGGGAGTAAACCGATGAAGATGCTTTCCAGCGCCTTGTTGGGAGCGGCCGTCCTGACCGCCCCGCTCGCGATCCAGCCCGCCGCCGCGCGGCCGCATCAGCACCATGACTGGGGCTGGCACGGGGATCGCAACGGCAAGTGGGATCCCTCCCAACATTATCATCGCGGCAATTATCGCGCCCGCCGGCTCGGCCGCAACGACCGCGTCTATCGCGGCAGCGACGGACGCTATTATTGCCGCCGCAGCGACGGCACCACCGGCCTGGTGCTCGGCGCGCTCGGCGGCGGGCTGGCGGGCAACCTGCTCGGCGGCGGGACGCTCGGCACGCTGCTCGGCGCGGGCGGCGGCGCGCTGCTCGGCCGCTCGATCGATCGAGGGCACATCACCTGCCGGTGATCCCCGCATGAAAGCCGCTTAGCGGCTTGCGTATCCCCTCCCCTCGTGCCAGCGCTCCCGCCCGGCACGACGGGAGGTTTTTGCATGGCCAAGGCATTGCGGGTGGCGCTGGCGGGGCTCGGCACGGTGGGCGCGGGAGTCATCAAGCTCATCGAAGCCAATCGCGGCATCATCGAGCGCCGCGCCCATCGCGCGATCGAGATCGTCGCCGTCTCGGCGCGCGACCGCACCCGCGATCGCGGCGTCGACCTCTCGAACATCGCCTGGATCGACGATGCCGCCGAACTCGCCGAGCGCGAGGATATCGACGTGGTGGTCGAGTTGATCGGCGGCGCGGACGGCCCCGCCCTCACGCTCGCCCGCCGCACCATCGGCGCGGGCCGCCACTTCGTCACCGCCAACAAGGCGATGATCGCGCATCACGGCCTCGATCTCGCGGCGGAGGCCGAGGCGCAGGGCGTCGCCTTCAAATATGAGGCGGCGGTGGCGGGCGGCATCCCGGTCATCAAGGGATTGCGCGAAGGCGCGGCCGCCAACGCGATCGGGCGCGTTTACGGCATCCTCAACGGCACCTGCAATTACATCCTGACCACGATGGAGGCGGAAGGGCGGGATTTCGCCGAGGTGCTGGGCGAAGCGCAGCGGCTGGGTTACGCCGAGGCCGATCCGGGCTTCGACATCGACGGCGTGGACGCCGCGCACAAGCTCTCGATCCTCGCCTCCCTCGCCTTCGGCACGCGGATCGATTTCGAGGGCGTGGCGATCACCGGCATCCGCCACGTCATCGCCGCCGATATCGCGCAAGCGCAGGCGCTCGGCTATCGCGTCCGCCTCGTGGGGCTGGCCGAGGCGCAGCCCGAAGGCAGCAGCACCGCCGGCCTGTTCCAGCGCGTCCACCCCTGCCTGGTGCCGGCCGATCATCCGCTCGCCCATGTCGCGGGCTCCTTGAACGCCGTGGTGGCGGAGGGCAATTTCGTCGGCCGCCTGTTCTTCGAAGGGCGCGGCGCGGGCGAGGGGCCGACCGCATCGGCGGTGGTCGCCGACCTGATCGACATCGCGCGCGGCGAATATGGCCCGGCCTTCGCCATGCCGGTGGCGAGCCTCGCGGCGATGGCGCAGGCCCCCTCGGGCGAGCGGCGCGGGCGCGCCTATCTGCGCTTCTCGGTGGTGGACAGGCCCGGCGTGCTCGCCGAGATCGCCGCCGCCATGCGCGACGCCGGCGTCTCGATCGAAAGCCTGATCCAGCGCGGGCGGACGCCCGAAGGCGGCGTGCTGGTCGCGATGGTGACGCACGAAGGCCCCGAGCGCGCCGTCACCGACGCGCTCGCCCGCCTCGAAGGCTCGCCCAGCCTGCTCGGCCGGCCGATGCTGATGCACATATTGGACGTGTGAGCGGCCGTCGCGAGGCGGCTCAGCCCCTGACCACGTAGCGGTTGTTGGAGCGATCCCGATCCGGCAGCCTGTGATCGGGATCGAGCGTGGCGGCGATCACCTTGCGGCCGGGCGCGATCGGCACCTGCGTCACGCTTTGACGTATCCACGTCTCGGCGGGCAGGCGGATATCCTGATGGCCGCCATCGGCGAAATCGACCCGCAGCGTGACCGGCAGCACCATCGGATCGCGGTTCGCGACACTGATCAGCGTGCCGCCGTCCTTGGCGGGCGCGATGCCCGTCACCGCCACGTCATAGGTCACGTTGGTCAGATACCAGCCGCGCCAGAACCAGCTCAGATCCTCACCGCTCTCGCTGTCCATGAAGCGGAAGAAGTCGGCCGGCTGCGGGTGCTTGTAGGCCCAGACGGCGATGAAGCGGCGGAAGATCGGATCGAAGCGCTCCGGCCCCAATATCTCGTTCCTGAGCAGCACCAGCCCCAGCGCCGATTTGAAATAGGTGACGGGATGGCGGTATTTCTCGATCACCGTATCGGCGCGCGAGACGATCGGAGGCGCTTGTCGGTCGGCGAGGATCGGCAATATCTCGTCCACCGGATTGCCGCCGCCCGGCGCGAATTCGCTGTCCCGCTTGGGCGCGAACTCGCCATGATTGAAATCCTCGCTCTCGAAAATGTCGATGAAGGTGTTGAAGCCTTCGTCCATCCAGGCGTGGCGGCGCTCGTCGAAGCCGACGATCATCGGGAACCAGCTATGCCCGATCTCGTGCGCGGTGATCCAGAACAGCGGCTTGCCCTTGTCCTCGATGCCGTCGAACACGATGCCCGGATATTCCATGCCGGAAGCCGGCCCGGCGATGTTGATCGCCGCCGGCCAGGGATAGGGATACCAGCGCCGCGACATGTTCTCGACCGTATCCTTCACATATTGGGTCGAGCGGTCCCACGCCTGCGGCCCGGCGCTTTCGGCCGGATAATAGGACATGGCGAGCGCCGCCCCGCCGCCGGGCAGGTTGATGCGCGCGGCGTCCCACGCGAAGGCGTCGGAGGCCGAGAAGGCGACGTCGCGCGTATTCTCCATGCGATAATGCCATGTGAGCGCGCCGGATTTGCGCGGCCGCGCGACCGCCGAGCCGATCTCGGAAGGCGCGACGATCTTCACGGTGGCGTCACTCTGCCGGGCCTTGGCGAGCCGCGCCCGCTCCTCCGCCGTCAGCACCTCGTCCGGGTTCTGGAGCGCGCCCGATCCGGCCACGATCATGTCGGCGGGCACGGTGATCCAGTAATCGAAATCGCCGTAATCGAGATAGAACTCCTGCGCGAGATAGGGGAGCGGATCCCAGCCGCGCACATCGTCGTAAACGGCCATGCGCGGATACCATTGGGCGAGATCGTAGATCGCCCCGCCCTTCACCTTGCCCCACGCCATGCGACCGCCGAACGCGCCGGGGATGGTGAAGCTGTAGCGGATATGGACGATGATCCTGCCGCCCCTGGGCGCGAGCGGCTGGGGAAGCGCGATCCGCATCCGCGTGTCGCTCACCAGCGTCTCGGCGGCGATCCGCTTGCCGCCCTGCTCGATCGTGACCGATTCGATCCTGTATCCCTCGGTCGTCCCCTGCGGCGCGCCGCCCTGCGCGAGAGAGCCGTGCGAATAGGGCTTGTAGAGATTCTGATCGAGCTGGAGCCACAGGCAATCCAGCGCGTCCGGGCTGTTGTTGGTGTAGGTGATCGCCTCCTCGCCCGAGAGGCTGTGGGCCTTGGTGTCGAGCGTGGCGTGGATCGCGTAATCGGCGCGGTTGGAGAAATAGTCCGGGCCGGGCACGCCGCTGCCCGAGCGATAGCGGTTGACCGCCTGGCCGAAATCGATCGGCGCGAAAGCCGCGCGAGGATTGTAGGTCGCCATCGACGCCTCCTGCCCGGCCGCGCGAACCGCAGTTCCCGCCATCGCCAACGCCACGCCCGCCGCGCACGCCATCGCCACACGCTTGTTCATGCTCACCCCTCCCGCAACGCCACCCGGCGCGCTTCTGCAACACTCCGGCCCGCGATGCGAGCCCGCCGACAATAAAATCATTTTGGTTTGGCAGCGGGGGGACGAAGGCATAAGCGTTGGGCAATCGGCGGGCGCGGCGGCGCTGTGCGACATGCTGCCGGCGCGGATGCGCGGCGAGGAGGTCGCCTCCGTCCAGATGCCGCCCCGGCTCGTCGTGCGCGGCTCGTCGGCGCGCGACTAACCTCTTGCGTTCGTTCGCCTCGTCTGGAAAGGGGCGGCGATGCGCATCACGATGATCGGCACGGGCTATGTGGGGCTCGTATCAGGGGCATGTTTCTCGGATTTCGGCCATGAGGTGGTCTGCGTCGACAAGGACGAGGCCAAGATCGCCTCGCTCCTGAACGGCGTGATGCCGATCTACGAGCCGGGGCTGGACGCGCTGGTCGCCACCAACGTGAAGGCGGGGCGGCTTTCCTTCACCACCGATCTCGCCGAAGGCGTGGCCCGCGCGGACGCGGTGTTCATCGCGGTCGGCACGCCCTCGCGCCGCGGCGACGGCCATGCCGATCTGAGCTACGTCTTCGCCGCCGCGAAGGAAGTGGCCGAAGCGGTGGATCACGACATCCTGCTCGTCACCAAATCGACCGTGCCGGTCGGCACCGGCGACGAGGTGGAGCGGATCGTGAAGGAGGCCGCGCCCGGCCGCGCCATCCATGTCGCCTCCAACCCCGAGTTCCTGCGCGAAGGCGCCGCGATCGAGGATTTCAAGCGGCCCGATCGCGTCGTCTGCGGCGCCGAGGACGAGGCCGCGCGCGAATGCCTGCGCCGCATCTACCGCCCGCTTTCGCTCAACCAGTCCGCGCCGCTGCTGTTCACCGGCCGGCGCACCGCCGAGCTCATCAAATACGCCGCCAACGCCTTCCTGGCGACCAAGATCACCTTCATCAACGAGATCGCCGATCTCTGCGAGGCGGCGGGCGCGGACGTGCAGGAAGTGTCGCGCGGCATCGGGCTCGACAACCGGATCGGCCGCAAATTCCTCCACGCCGGGCCCGGCTATGGCGGCTCCTGCTTCCCCAAGGATACGCTGGCGCTGCTCAAGACCGCCGAGAGCTTCGAGACTCCCTTGCGGATCGTCGAGGCGGTGGTGTCGGTCAACGACAGCCGCAAGCGGGCGATGGGGCGCAAGATCATCAAGGCGATGGGCGGCGACGCGCGGGGGCGAACGGTCGCGCTGTTCGGCCTCACCTTCAAGCCCAACACCGACGACATGCGGGATTCGCCCGCCCTCGCCATCATCCAGACGCTGCAGGATTGCGGCGCGATCATCCGCGCCTGCGATCCCGAAGGCGTCGAGCAGGCCAGGAAGCTGGTGAGCGGGGTCGAGTTCGTCGGCGATCCCTATACGGCGGCGCAAGACGCCGATGCCGTGGTGATCGTCACCGAATGGGACGCCTACCGCGCGCTCGATCTCAAGCGCCTCGCCGACGCCATGCGCACGCCGCTGCTGGTCGACCTGCGCAACGTGTACGCCAACGGCGAAGCCAGGCGCGCGGGCCTCGCCTATGTGGCGGTGGGCAAGGGAACGGAGCTCGCCCCCACTCTCGAAACCGTGCTCGCCGACGCCTGATTTCCACGCGGCAGATCACCGCAGGCGAGAAGGCGCGCCCTTAATCGATCACCCAGAACGGAAAGGGCGACCGGGGAAGGCCGCCTTTCCTTGCTGTTCAGCCGCCCAGATGCATGGACGTCTTCAGGAAGGCGTCCGCCCGCCGCAGCATATCCCCGCGTATTTCCCCGCTCGGCAACTGGTGATCGAGATCGGGATAGATGACGAGCGTGGTCCGTTTTCCCGCGGCTTCCAGGCGCTGATTCATCAGCTTCGATTCGCCCACGTCGACATTCTGGTCTGCGGTGCCCTGAAACATAAGCACCGGAGCCTTGAAGGCGTCGGCATGCCGCGCGGGAGACCCTTCGGCGATATAAGGACCGGAACCGATATAATCGGCTGCGATTCCGGCCTCGATGAAACCGGCATATTGCGCCTTGAGCATGTCGAGATCGGTGACGGGGGCGATCGCCACCACCGCCTTGAACAGATCGGGATCGAGCACATTGGATTGCAGCGCCGCATAACCGCCGTAGGACCAGCCGACGATCGCGAGATGAGCGGGGTTGGCGATGCCTTGCGAAACCAGCCAGCGCCCGGCGTCCACCACGTCACCCACCGAGGTGCGCCAGCTCTTGAAGCCGTTCTTGAGCATCCAGGCGTCGCCATAGCCGGTAGAGCCCCGGAACTCGGGCTGAAGCACCGCGTATCCCTGATGCGCGAAGAACTGGACGAGCCAGTCGAACCCCCAATCATCGTGCGAAGCGGGGCCGCCGTGGGGCATCACGATCGCGGGCAGGTTCTTGCCCGAGCTGCCGGGCGGCAAGGTCAGATAGGCCGGGATCACGGTGCCGTCCGAAGCCTTGAAGCTGACCGGCGTCATCGTGGCGAGCGTCATATGCTCGAGCTGCGGGCGCACCAGCGCGATCTCGTTCAGATGCTTGGTAGCCTTGTCGAATACATAATAGCGGCCGGGATCGGTGTCGCTGCCCGCCGAGATCAGCAGCTTCGATTCATCATCGCTGCTGCTCAGGAAGGTGATCTGCGGCAGACCCGGCAACGCCCTGGAAAGCGCATCGGCCAGAGCGCGATATTGCGGATCGAAATAGACGACATTGCCTTTCTCGGCAGCGGTCGAAACGCCGATCAGCCGCGCCTGCCGACCCAATCGGATCGTATCATCCACATCCACATGCGGATCGGCATAGACGAGCTCGGTCTTCATCGATCCATCGAGCGCGACGCGGAACAGCGCATCACGGCCATCCTTCTTGCCGAGGCAATAAACGCTGTCCGTCACGGGATCGACCGAGAGGGGACGCAAGCCGGGTCCGTTCTCCTTCGTCGTGGAGAAACTCTCCCATTGCCGGCTTCCGGGCTTGCGATAATACCATTGGACCGTATCGCTCAGATAGCCGCCGGAAGAAGAGGCCCGGGTCGCCATCAGGCGGACGACGCCCTTGCCGTCCGAAATATAGCTTTCGGCATCGGGGTTCGCGCTTTCCACCTTCGAAGCCGCGAGGCTGTGCGTGTTCACGAGATCGACGCCGAGGCCATTGGCCGTCTTGGCGAGGTGAGTGCCGATCGTCTGCTCGGGCACATGATCGCGCTCCAGGAGGACCTTGCCCGTTTCGCCCTGCATCCAGTCGATCACTGCGCCGTCGAACTGGCTGATGCGCAAGTTTTCGCCGCTCGAGTGCTGCTGGGAAAGCATCTTCAGATCTTTCCCGTCGGCCCCGATCGAAACCAGCCGTTCGAACCCCAGGAATCGCCCCTGAACGATCGTGCTGCCGGTGATTTCACAGACAATCCGGGTATTGTCCGCCCAATCGCACCAGCGGAGCTGCATCGGCTTGCCGTCGGATGAAAGAGCCATGGCGGGCGGGGAGCTCCCGTCCGCCGCCGCGACCAGCAAGCCGGTTCCCGTCGTCCTGTCCGCCGCAAGATAGAGAACCTTACTGCCGTCGGGCGACAACGCCGGCCCGGTAATCGCCGGCCGCAACCCGAACATCTCGGCCGCATCCGGCGTCGCGCCCGCCGTCGAAACAGGCACCCTGGTGGTCGAGGTCGGCTCCTTGTCCGCCGCCTGCGCGCCCGCGCCGATGATCGCCAGCCACGCCGCTCCGGCGAGCAGCCCCCGCCGGTGAAAACTTCCCTGCAACTTCATTGCGAACGCCCCCGTTACGCTTGGCCCCGCCAGCATCATTCCGCAAAGCCGTGGTGAGGGCAAGTGCCGTTGCGCGACAGGGCGGAGACTGTCATGGCGCACAGGTCCGCTATCGCAACGAGGGAGCGCGATGCCTTTCCGCCAGCCGCCCGAATGGGCGCCGCATGCCGCCGTCTGGATCGGCTTTCCGAGCCATCCCCATCTGTGGCTCGACGATCTTCAGCCCGCGCGGGAGGAAGTGGCGGCGTTCGCGCGCGCGGTGTGGGCCGGTGGAAAGGGCGAGCGGGCGATCCTGGTCG
This sequence comes from Sphingomonas sp., assembly GCA_035707945.1. Taxonomy (GTDB): domain Bacteria; phylum Pseudomonadota; class Alphaproteobacteria; order Sphingomonadales; family Sphingomonadaceae; genus Solisphingomonas. Next base: position 2,021 of record DASSTK010000045.1, on the reverse strand, counting down.
CCGCCGACGAGGAGGCGGGGCTCGCCGCGCGCGCGCTGGCGGGCGATGCCGCCGACGTGCTCGTCCGCCCGTTCGGCGACGTGTGGCTGCGCGACACCGGCCCTATCATCGTGCGCGACGGCGGCGCGATCGCCGCGCGCGATTTCCGCTTCAACTATTGGGGCGGCAAATATGAGCTGCCCGGCGACGAGGCGATCGGCGGCCTGCTCGCCGCCAGCCGGGCGCTGCCGACGCAGGCGTGCGACTGGGTGCTGGAGGGCGGCGCGATCGACGTGGACGGCACGGGGCTCGCCGTCACCACCGAGCAATGCCTGCTCAATCCCAATCGCAACCCGGAACTCTCCCGCGCCGATATCGAGGCGCGGCTCGAGCGCGACCTCGGTATCGAGCGGGTGCTGTGGCTGGGCGACGGCCTCGCCAACGATCATACCGACGGGCATGTTGATAATCTGGCCCGCTTCGTCGGCCCGAACCGGCTCGCGATCCCCGTTGCGGCGGGCGCGAATGATCCCAACGCCGCCGTCTATGCCGATGCGCGCGCGCGGGCCGAGGCGTTCGGCGTGGAGGTGATTCCCCTCCCCTCGCCCGGCCGGATCGAGCGCGACGGCGAGGTGGTCCCCGCCTCCTACATGAACTTCTATATCGGCAACGCCGCCGTAGTCGCGCCGATCTACGGCGCGCCTGATGACGCGGCGGCGGTGGAGGCGATCGGGGCCTTGTTCCCCGGCCGCGAGGCGGTGGGCGTGCGCGCCGATCATCTGCTCACCGGCGGCGGCAGCCTGCATTGCATCTCGCAGCAGGCGCCGGCGCTCTGAGCCATGCTCGCCTTCTGGATCCGCGCCTTTCTCTCCGGCCTCATCATCGCCGCCGTCTCGGGCGTGGCGAAACGCTATCCCGCCGCCGGCGCGCTGATCGCCTCGCTGCCGCTGATCTCGGTGCTCGGGATGATCTGGCTATGGCGAGCGCGGCCCGACGCCGCCAACATGGCCGCCCATGCGGAGGCGACCTTCTGGTATGTGCTGCCGTCGCTGCCGATGTTCCTGCTGATCCCCTGGATGCTGAGGCGCGGCATCGATTTCTGGCCGGCGCTGATCGCCGGTTGCGCGCTCACGTTCGCCGCTTATCTCCTCACCGTCCTTGTCGCCGCCCGCTTCGGCGTCCATCTGTGAAGAGCCCCGCCCCATGACCACGATCACCGTCGCCGCCATGCAGCTCGCCTTTTCCGGGGATGAGGACGCGAACATCGCCGCCGTTTCCGAACTGGTGCGCGAGGCGGCGGGCAAGGGCGCGCAGGTGGTGTTGCCGCCCGAGCTGTTCGAGGGGCCTTATTTCTGCCGGGTGGAGGATGAGGGGCTGTTCGCCCGCGCGCGCGCCGTGGACAGGCACCCGGCGGTGCTGGCGATGCGCGAGCTCGCCGCCGAGCTCGGCGTCGCCATCCCGACCAGCTTCTTCGAGGCGGACGGGCCGCATCATTACAATTCGCTCGCCATGATCGGGCCGGACGGCGCGGTGCAGGGCGTCTATCGCAAGAGCCACATCCCGGACGGGCCGGGCTATGAGGAGAAATTCTATTTCCGCCCCGGCAACACCGGCTTCAAGGTGTGGCCGGACGCCGCGCCCGCGACCCTGGGCGTCGGCGTGTGCTGGGATCAATGGTATCCCGAGACGGCCCGCGCGATGATGCTGATGGGGGCGGAAATCCTTTTCTACCCCACCGCCATCGGCTCCGAGCCGCACGATCCCGCTCTCGATACCTCGCGGCTGTGGCGGCGCGCGATGGTGGGGCACGCCGTCTCCAATGTCGTGCCCATCGTGGCTTCCAACCGGATCGGCGACGAATGCGGGCAGCGTTTCTACGGCCACAGCTTCATCTGCGACGAGCGCGGCGACATGCTGGCCGAGTTCGGCGCGCATGAAACCGGCGTGCTGGTCGCCAGCATCGACATCGACCGGGTGAAGCGCCACCGCGCCGCCTTCGGCTTCTTCCGCGATCGCCGGCCGGAACTGTACGGGCGATTGAC
>DASSTK010000044.1:0-6989 GCA_035707945.1 Sphingomonas sp. | reverse complement strand
GCCTGTCGCGCTCGCCCGGCCAGATCGCCGCGCTGCTGGCGGCATGGCGCGCGGGGAGCGCCTATCTGCCGCTCGATCCGGTGTGGCCCGAAGCGCGGCTGAAGGCGCTGATAGCGCAGGCGGGCTGCGCGGCGCTGATCGCCGAGCCGGATTTGGGCTTGGCGATCGCCGGGGCGACTCCGCTGATCGCGGCCGATGACGACGAAGCCGATCCGTTGCCGCCCGAGCCGACCGATCCCGACGATCTCGCCTATGTGATCTACACCTCCGGCTCCACCGGCGCGCCCAAGGCGGTGGAGGTGACGCACGCCAATCTCGCCGCGCTGTGCGCCTGGCATGTTGAGGCATTCGGGGTGAAGCAGGGCGCGCGGACGAGCCATCTCGCCGGGCTCGGCTTCGACGCGGCGGCGTGGGAGGTGTGGCCGACGCTGGGCGCGGTCGGCGCGCTGGCGCTGGTCGACGGCGCGACCCGGCTCTCCGCGCCCGCACTCCGCGACTGGCTCGTGGCCGAGCGCATAGAAGTGGCCTTCGCGCCGACCGCGCTCGCCGAGCCGCTGGTGGCGATGGACTGGCCGGGAGCCACGGCGTTGCGCGTGCTGCTGACCGGCGCGGACCGGCTGACGGTGCGCCCGCGCGCCGGACTGCCCTTCGCCTTCGTTAACAATTATGGGCCGACCGAATGCACGGTGGTCGCCACCTCAGGCGTGGTTGAGCCGGAAGGCGAGGGCTTGCCCTCGATCGGACGGCCGATCGCGGGGACGACGGTGCATCTGCTCCGCGAGGACGGCGGCCCGGCGTCGGCGGACCACGCCGGAGAGATCTGGATCGGCGGCGCGCAGGTGGCGCGCGGCTATCGCGGCGATCCGGCGCTCACCGCCGGGCGTTTCGCCACCCATCCCGAACATGGGCGGCTCTATCGCACCGGCGATCTCGGCGTGCGGCTCGCCAATGGCGAGATCGCCTTCAAGGGCCGCGTCGACGCGCAGGTGAAGGTGCGCGGCCACCGCATCGAACCCGCCGAGGTGACGGCGGCGCTCAACCGCCTGCCCGGTGTCGCCGCGAGCGCGGTGGCGGTGCGCGAGGGCGAACTGGTCGCCTGGATCGTTCCCGCCGACACGATGCTGACCGCCGGCGCGCTTCGGGCCGCGCTGGCAGAGGCGCTGCCTGATTATATGGTGCCGTCCCGCTTCGCATCGCTCGCCGCGCTGCCGCTCACCCCCAACGGCAAGGTGGACGCGAAGGCGCTGCCCGATCCGGCGGGCTGCGCGATGGCCGAGAAGCCCGCCGGGCGCGCGCCTTCGACCCCCACCGAGAAGCGGCTGCTGGAGATCGTCTCCGGCGTGATCGGACGCGGCGATATCGGCGTCGACGACGATTTTTTCCTGCTCGGCGGCCATTCGCTGCTCGGAACGCAGGTGGTGGTCCGCGCGCGCGACGCCTTCGGGGTGGAGCTGACCCTGTTCCACCTGTTCGAGGGCCGCACCGTCGCCAGCCTCGCCGTCATCGTCGAACGGCTGGTGATCGAGAAGCTGGATTCCCTCTCCGACGAGGATATCCGCAGGATGGCGGCGGGCTGATGGCGACGAAACCCGCCTCCGATCCTTCCCTGAGCCTTTATCGCCTGCTCGATCCGGCGGTGCTGGCGGACCCGTATCCGCTTTATGCCCGGCTGCGCGAGGAGGACCCGGTCCATTGGGATCCCTTCCTCCATTGCTGGGTGGTGACGCGCTACGCCGACGTGCATCAGGTGCTGCACGGCTTCTCGGCCGATCGCACGCCGAGCCCGGAGCAACTGCGCGCGCTCGGCATCACCGGGATCGAGCCGATCGCCGAGCTGATGGTCCGGCAGATGCTGTTCCTCGACGCGCCCAAGCACACCCATCTGCGCAAGCTCTGCTCCACCGCCTTCACCCCGCGCCGGGTCGAGTTGCTGGAGGAGCGGATCGAGGCGATCGCCGACCGGCTGATCGACCGCGCGGCGGCGTCCGGCCGCATGGACCTGATCGGCGATTTCGCCGCGCCTTATCCCTCGATCGTGTTCGCCGCCCTTCTCGGCGTGCCGGAGGAGGATCATAGTCAGCTCAAGGCCTGGTCGGCGGATTTCGCCGAGATGCTGGGCAATTTCCAGCACAATATCGATCGCGTGGCGCGGGTGCTGAAATCCACGGAGGAGATGGTCGCCTACTTCCGCCGCGCGATCCACGAGGAGGAGCGGCCGCTCGCCGACGGGCTGCTCAGAAGCCTCGTCGAAGCCGAGGTGGACGGGGAGCGCCTGTCCGAAGACGAGGTGATCGCCAACGCGATCGTGACGATGGTGGGCGGGCAGGAGACGACCACCAACCTGATCGGATCGGGCATGCTGACCCTGCTCCGCCGGCCCGACAAGCTCGCCGAGCTGCGCGATCGGCCCGAGATCATGGAAAGCGCGGTCGAGGAGCTGCTGCGCTACGAGAGCCCCAGCCAGCATACCGGCCGGATTTGTCGGGAAGACACGATGATGGGCGGTCGCCTGATCCGCAAGGGCGAGGCGGTGATGGCGGTGATGGCGGCGGGCAACCGCGATCCCGATCGCTTCGCCGATCCCGACCGCCTCGATTTCGAGCGGACCGACAACCGCCACCTCGCCTTCGGCTGGGCGGCGCATTTTTGCTTCGGCGCGCCGCTCGCCCGCATGGAGGGGCGGATCGCCTTCCGCATGCTGCTCGATCGGCTGAAGGGGGTGACGCTCGCTTCCGATCGCCTCGAATGGCGCGAGAATCTGGGCCTGCGCGGCCTCAAAGCCTTGCCGGTGACATTTCATGGACATGCCTGACTTCCACGACGCCGCCGAGGCGAGACGCCAGCTCCTCCAGCGGATGCTGAGCGGCGAGGCGAGCCCCGCCGGCCCCGCCGCCGCGCCCGATCCGATCGCGCCCCGCGATCCCGCGCGCCCCGCGCCGCTCACCCACGAGCAGAGCCAGCTCTGGCTGCACGCGCAGATGGCGCCGGACATGCCGCTCTACAACGAGTCGATCACCATCCATCGGCTCGGGCGCTACGATCATGCCGCGCTGGAGCGGGCGATGACCGAAATCGTGCGCCGCCACGCGATCTGGCGCACCGCCTTCAGCGAGGTGGACGGCGAGCTTCGGCAGGAGATCGCGCCTGAACTCACCATAACCCTGCCGCTGATCGACATCAGCCATGTGCCGGAAGGCGAGCGCGATGCGGAGGCGCTGCGGCTGGCGACCGAGGATGCGCGCTTGGCCATCCCGCTCGCTCGCGCGCCGCTGTTCCGCGCCCGCGTGGTGCGGCTGGGCGAGGAGGAGCATCGGCTTTACCTGACGCTCCACCACATCATCTTCGACGGCGTTTCGATCTACCGCACCCTGGTGCCGGAGCTGGCGGCGCTGGTCGCGGCCTATGAGAAGGGCGAGCCCTCGCCGCTCGACGAACCCGCGCTGCAATATGCCGACTATGCCGCATGGCAGGCCGAGCAGGCCGACCCTACGACCGTCGAACGCCAGCTCGATCATTGGCGCACCGCCTTGGCCGAACCGCTGCCGCGTCTGGAGCTGGCGGGCGACCGGCCGCGCGCCGTCGCGCCCACCCATGCCGGTTCGATGGAGACGTTCGAGCTTGCCGGTCCGTTGGTGGAGCGCCTCAAGGCGCTCGCCCGCGCCGAGGGCGCGACGCTCTACATGGTGCTGCTCGCCGCCTACAAGGCGGTGCTGTTCCGCTATACGGGCGACGAGGACGTGATCGTCGGCGGCGTGACGGACACCCGGCGCAGGCCCGAATTGCAGCCGCTGATGGGCTATTTCCTCAACACCTTCGCGATCCGCAGCCGCCCTGCCGGCGCGACGCCGTTCCGCGATTATTTGGCCGAGGTAAAGGCGAGCGTGATCGGTGCGCTCGGCGCGTGCGACATCCCCTTCGATCGCCTGATCCGCGCGCTCGACATCAAGCGCGGCAAGGGCACGCATCCGCTGTTCAACACGCTCTTTTCGATCGAGCCGCCGGTCGATCCCTTCCCGCAGGGCTGGGACCTGACCCAGATGGACGTGGTGGTCGGCGCGGCCAAATACGATCTTTATCTGGAGCTGGACGAGCGGCCCGAAGGCATGGTCGGCCGCTTCCTCTATTCGACCGAGCTGTTCGATCCCGCGACCATCCGCCGCATGATCGGCCACTGGACGCGCCTGCTCGAAGGCGTCGTGGCCGATCCGGCGACGGCGCTCGCCAGCCTGCCGATGCTGGACGCGGAGGAGCGCCGCACGCTGGTCGAGACATGGAACGCAACGGCGCGGCCGCTGCCCTACGCCAGCGTGGTGGACTGGTTCGCAGCACGCGCCGCCGCCATGCCGGACGCCACCGCTATCGAGTTCGGCGCGGAACGCTGGAGCTACGCCGATCTCGCCCGCCGTTCGGACGCGATCGCCGCGCGGCTCGCGGCAGAGGGCGTCGGCGCGGGCGCGCTGGTCGGTCTTTCGCTCGAACGATCGCCCTGGATGGTGGCGGCGATGCTGGGCGTCGCCAAGGCGGGTGCGGCTTATCTGCCGCTGGATCCGGCCTTCCCCCCCAGCCGTCTCGCGCTGATCGCCGGGGACGCGCGGCCCGCGCTGATCCTGGTCGAGCCGACCACCGAGCAGGCGCTGCCCAAGGGCGTCGCGCCGCTGCTCAGGCTAGACCGCGCCTTGCCGGAGGCGGCATTCGCGCCGCTTGCCCTTGACGGCGAAGCGCTCGCCTATGTGCTCTACACCTCCGGCTCCACCGGCAAACCCAAGGGGGTGGAGATACCCCATGCGGCGCTCGTCAACCTGCTGATGGCGATGGCGCAGGCGCCCGGTTTCGCCGAGGGCCAATCGCTGCTCGCGCTGACCACGCTCTCCTTCGACATCGCGGAGCTGGAGCTGTGGCTGCCGCTCGTCTCGGGCGGCCGCATCATCCTTGCCTCGCGCGAACAGGCGACGGACATGGCGGCGCTGATCGCGCTGATCGAGGCCGCCAAGCCCGACATGATGCAGGCGACCCCGGCCACCTGGCGCGGGCTGATCGAGTCCGGCTGGCGGGGCGCGCCGGATATGCGCGCGCTGTGCGGCGGAGAGGCGCTGCCCCGCGCGCTCGCCGACCAGCTCCTGCCGCGCGTCGCCGAGCTGTGGAACGTCTATGGCCCCACCGAGACGACGATCTGGTCCACGGCCGCGAAGGTCGAATCGCAAGGGCCGATCGCGATCGGGCGCCCGATCGCCAACACGATCGTCCGCGTTCTTGATGCGGACGGCAATGATCGCCCGATCGGCGCGGTGGGAGAACTGCTGATCGGCGGGCGAGGACTGGCGCACGGCTATCGCGGCCGCCCTGATCTCACCGAACAGCGCTTCATCACGCATGAGGGGCGGCGGCTCTACCGCACCGGCGATCTCGCGCGCTGGCGGGCGGACGGCGTGCTCGAATGCCTCGGCCGCACCGACAACGAGCTCAAGATCCGCGGTTTTCGCATCGCGGTCGAGGAGGTGGAGGGCGCGCTCGCCAAGCTGCCCGGCGTCACCGCCGCCGCCGCGCGCGCCTGGCCCGATCCGAGCGGGGAGCTGATGCTCGCGGGCTATCTGGTCGGCCCGGCGGAAGCCGCCGACTGGCGCGAGCTGCTTGCGGAGACGCTGCCCGATTACATGATCCCGACGCGTTTCGTGCTGATGGAGGCGCTGCCGCTCACCCCCAACGGCAAGGTCGATCGCAACGCGCTGCCCGAGCCCGGCAAGCCCACCCACACCGCCTTCGAGCCGCCCGAGACTGCGGAGGAGGAGCGGCTGGCGCGGATCTGGCGCGCGGTGCTCAAGGTGGACGAGATTTCGCGGCACGACGATTTCTTCGATCTCGGCGGTCATTCGCTGCTGGTCGCGCGGCTGTTGCGCCGGATCGAGGCCGAATATGGCCTGCGCGTGCCGATGGCGGCGCTGTTCCGCGCGCCGAAGCTCGCCGACATGGCCGAGCTGATCGCGTCCGGCCAGCCGGTCGAGGCGCCGGCGGTGGTGCCGATCCAGCCGCACGGCACGCAGCCGCCGATCCTGTGGCTGGACGGCGGATCGACCTTCCTGCCCTTGGCCGAAAAGCTCGGCGCGGATCAGCCCTTCCTCGGCATCTCGGTGGATGCGATCCTGGAGGCGGCGGGCGGCTGCCCGAAGAAGCTGGAGCAGGCGGCGCGGCTGGTCGCGGCGGCGCTCCGGGAGGCGCAGCCGCACGGGCCTTACCGGATCGGCGGCTGGTGCACCTCCGGCATCCTCGCCTATGCGGTGGCGGACGAGCTCAAGCGCCAGGATGAGGAGGTGGCGCTGCTGATGCTGGTCCACGCTTTCCACCCGGTCAAATCACGCTCCGTCGGCGAGGTGCGTGTGTTCATCAGCAAGTTCCGCTTCCATATCGCGCAATCGGTGGCGCAGCCGGAAGGGCAGCGCTGGCGCTATTTCCGCGAGCGGCTGCGCGGCTTGTCCGACGCGGCGGCGCTGCGCGGCGGGCGCGAGGCGGTGCTCCAGCCCAAGCTCCGGACGGCGCTCGATCGCGCCGCGATGCGCTACGTGCCGCCGCCCTATGACGGCGACGTGATCCTGTTCCAGCCTTCCGAGCATCCCGACGTGCTCGATTTCGTCGAGGATTGGCGGGCCCATGTGACCGGCGATTTCGCCGCCCATGTCGTCCCCGGCGGCCACCGCACCATGCTGGAGCACCCGCATGTCGAAGCGTTCGCGGCGCTGCTCAAGCCTGCGCTGGAGAAGGCCAACGCGCCGATGCGGTTGCGGGCGGTGGGGTAATCTCTGAATCCGGGGGGATTGATGGCGCACGTCGAAATCCGCTTCGACAGGCTCGATGTGGAACCGGCGGAGGTCGCCCGCCTCGCCCGCTTGCTCGATGCCGACGAGCAGGAACGCGCCGCCCGTTTCCGCTTCGAAGCGGACCGGCGGCGCTTCATCGTTAGGCGCGGGCGCTTGCGCGAATGGCTCGGCGAACGCACC
>DASSTK010000043.1:0-6169 GCA_035707945.1 Sphingomonas sp. | reverse complement strand
ATCACGAACCTGAAGACTGTTCACCGCATCACCGGCTTCGTCCCGATCAGCGGGAAGGCATGCGCTTACTGCGATCCCACCGGCACCCCCATACCCCCACGAGAAGATGAAAATCGATGAGCACAAACGAGCATTGACTTTAGCAGAAGCCCCCGGAAACCCAAGGCTTCCGAGGACCTATGATCGGTCGCGAAAAGTGCTGCTGGTGGGCCCGGCAGGACTCGAACCCGCAACCTAGCCGTTATGAGCGGCCAGCTCTGACCATTGAGCTACAGGCCCCCAGCAGCCGCTCGCGATAGCCCGCGCGCTTAGGCCGTGGCAAGCCGCAAACCCACGTCGCGCGCGGCCCAGGCGGCGCGGATCAGCTCCTCCGCGCCGATCGGCTCCACCCCTTCGCGGGCGAGATGATCGAGCACGCCGTCCCACCAGGCGTAGAAGCGCCTGAGATCGTCCGCGTCGCGCACATAGGGCGTGTGGCCGGGTTCGACCGAGGGGGAGTGGAAGGAGATGGAAAGCAGCCGCATATCGTCGTCCAGCAAGGTGCGGATCGCACGCAACGCATCGGAAAGCGGCGTGCCTTCCGGGGTGAGCGCGATCCTCTCCAGCGCGCCCGTGCGCGCCAGCAACCCGCGCATGCGCGGCGCGCGCCCGGCCGCAGCGTAGAGTGGAGCGCCCAGCCTGCGTGCGAAGCCGGTGAAAGCGGCGGTGAGCGGCAGCTCCATCAGCAGCCCGGCCGGCCCGGCCCAGCTCGCGAAGGCGTCGCGGCGGGAGAAATCGGGGCCGCCCTCGTCCGAATAATCGAATAGCGCGCGGACCGACACGTCCAGCCGATAGCCCGCTTCCTCGAGCAGCGCCGCGCTGTGCGGGCCGACGCCGTAGCGCCCGGCGCGATAGACCAGCGGGGCGCGGCCGAAGCCTTCCGCGATGGCCTCCGTCAACGCGCGCAGCTTGGCGCGTTCAAGATCGACGGGAAGATTTCCGACGAAGCTGTTGGAAACCGTCAATTCCTCCTCATGGGGCGGATTGACCCAAGGGTGGAGCTGCGCCCCGATCGCGCATTCGCCCGCCTCCATCAGCGGCCGGAGCAGCGCCACCGCCTCCGGCGATCGGGCGACGGGATAATCGACCAGATAGGTGGGCGCGATGCCGAAGCCGGAGAGTCGCCGGTGCGCCTCGGGCAGCGCCGCGACCGCCCGCGTGGAGGTGGCGTCACGACGGCGCGGGGCGTACCAGTCGAACTCCTCCTCGGTATCGACGAAGACAAGGAAGCGCCGGCCCAGCGCGGCGGGCAGGCGCACGCGATCGGAGGGGGCCGGCGGGCGATCGATGCGGCCTTTGCCCGGCGTTTCCCCCCGCACCGCGTCAGCCGCGCGAGCCGGCATGGAGAGCGCCTTCGGCCGAACGCAGGCGCAGCACGAAGCGATCGGGCTCGATCGCGAGCCCGCCTCCGCCCGCCGCCGCGAGATGACGGATCAGCCGCAGCGAGAAGCCGAGCCCGAGCAGCGGCGCGTCGGGCCATTCCCCGTCCGGCCCGTAGCCGGGATCGGTAAGCTCCGCCTCGGCCGCGCCCGCCAGCCGCGCGGGCCGCGAAACCTCCACCCGAAGGGGAGCACCCTCCTCGTCCGCGCCCGCGACGACGCGGATCGTCTCGCCCGGCCCCGCCAGCGCCACGGCGGAGGCGACGAGCCGCGCTATCAGCCGCCGCACCGCGGCCGGATCGCCCAGCGCCGGCGGCAGGCCCGGCGGCGCGTCCGTCTCCAGCGCCGCCCCCAGCTTTCGCGCGGCGGCGGCGTGATCGGCCCGCACGCCCTCGATCAGCGCGGGGAGGTCGATTTCGCTCTGGCGCAGATCGAGCCGCTGTGTGTCGAGCCGGGCGGCGATGTCGAGATCGTCCACCGCCGCGAGCAGCCGCGCGGCCTCGTGCGCGATACGCTCGGCGCGTTCACGATAGGGCGCGGCGGCCGGGCCGCGCATCTGGCGGCGGATCATCTCCGCGAAGCCGCCGATCGCGTTCAGCGGCGTGCGCAGCTCATGGACGAGCTGGCGGAGCGAATCGGGCTGCATCCCTCCCCCGTAGAGCCCGGATTCGCCCGCGTCCGCCGGTTCGGCGCATTCGTGGGCGCGGGGGCGACGGGCGGCGCCGCGATAGCCGAGGAAGCGGCCGTCCCGCGCCTCGAACACCGGCACGCCGGCGATGCGCCACTCGCCCGCGGCGGGGCCGGAGCCGGGCAGGCGCAGGCGGGCGTCGCGGAACGGCGCGCGGCGGCGGAACGCGCCCGGCGCCTGCCCGTCCACCCCGAAGCTGCCCCCGGCGGCGAAGGCGATCGTCTCCCCGATCAACACGCCGCGCGGCGCGCCTTCCACCCAGCGGATCGTCCCGTCCGGCCCGGTCTCGAAGCGAAAGCGCGCGACCTGCGGCGCCTCCCCAGCGCGCGCGGCGGTGGCGAGCGGCTCGGCGCGGGTTTCGCGATAGCGGGCGATGCGCGAGATGATCGCGCGGATCTGCCCTTCGCCCAGCTCCGGCTGGAAGGGTTCATCCTTTCGCGGCTTTTCCGGAGCGGCGGCGGGAGCCTCGACGAGGACGAGACTTTCCTCAACCACCTCCCCGGCCGGTTCGCTTTCCTCCGCCGCCGGGGCCGCATCCGGATCGGCGTGGAGCGCGAGATCGCTCGCGCCGAAGCCCGCCAGCGCGGCCGCCACGACAGACGACAGATCGCGGCGATGGCGCAGGAAGCCGCGCCCCGTCGGCGAAAGGCGCGGCAGGATCGCCAGCCATTCCGCATCCGAAAGCCGCGCCTGGCCGAGCACCATGCCCGCCACGGCGGGCACGTCCGCCGCCAGCACCGCGATCAGCCCGGCGGGAACAGGCCGGCCGGCGATGGCGCGCGCCGATTCGCGGCGCAGCGAGACGGGAACGTCGGCGCGGAGCGCGGCGATGCGCGCCAGCGCCTCGCGCGCGGCGGCGGGATCGCCGCCGGCCCGGCGCTGCGCGAGCAGGTCTATAAGCTGTCGCCACTGGGCGATGCGCGCGGCCGGGCGATCGGCCGGGCGCGCGAGCACCGTGGCAAGCATATCGTCGAACCGCACCAAATCGCCTCCGCGCGGGCCCGGGACGGAGCCTCGCTCCCTCCTCTCTGCCTGTCAGAAGTTGACTATCGGTTCCCGTAAAGCCGCGCAAAGCCGCATTTTATCGCGCGGTCGCATAGTGGGACAATTGCACAGCCCGGCAACTTTCTTATAGTGCGCCCCATGAACCGGAAAGGATATGCCGTGACAGCCGCGTCGCTGCCTTTGGATATGATTGATCGCACCATCTTGGCCGAGCTTCAGGAAGACGGCCGCATCACCAATGTGGAGCTTGCCCGCCGCGCCGGGCTCACCGCTCCGCCCTGCCTGCGCCGCGTTCGCGCGCTGGAGGAGGAAGGCGTGATCGAGGGCTATCACGCCCGGCTCAATCCGGCGGCGCTGGGTTACGGCATCACCGTGTTCGCGCTGGTCAGCCTGCGCAGCCAGGCCGAGGAGGATCTGCGCGATTTCGAGATGCACATCGCCACCCTGCCGGAAGTGCGCGAATGCCACATGCTCAACGGGGAAATCGATTTCATTCTCAAGATCGTGGCGCACGATCTTCAATCGTTCCAGAGCTTCCTCACCTCCCGCCTCACCACCGCACCGCACGTCGCCAGCGTCAAGACCTCGCTCACCATCCGCACCTCCAAGGATGCGCCCGGCGTGCCGGTTGAGATCGGCTGACCTGCCGATACGCATGAAAAAGGGCGCCCGCCGGTCCGACGGGCGCCCTTCCTCTTCGGGAGCAGGACGTCAGGCGCCGGGTGTGGAAGCCGGCTGCGGCGTCGCGGCGGGCGCGGCCGCCGGAGCTGCTCCGCCCTGCTGATCGTTCCAGATCGTCCAGTATTTGGCGAGGGTGGCGTTGGGGCCCGTCACCTTGGCGAAAGCCTGATCGGCGGCCTGCGTCTGGTGCGAAAGCGCCAGCGCCATGCCGAGGTGCAGGTTGACGACGTTGGCGTCGGCCCCGCTCTTGGTCAGCGCCGCCTGATAGAGCGGCACCGCCTGGGCATATTCACCGTAGCCGAGATAGGCGTCACCGGTGTTGAGCGCGAGCGTGCCGTCCGCGGCGGCCATCGCCTTCTTGGTCTGGGCGGGAAGCACCGCCTTGTCGGCCGCCACCTTCGATCCGGCGGCGGCGCGGATTTCGGCCAGCACCTTGCTGGTCTTGACCGACTTGTCGTCGACCTGGTTGGAGGCCATGCCCTCGTCGATCACCGCCTTGGCCTCGCCGGGATAGCCCCGCTGGCTGACCAGATTGGCATATTCATAATAATCCTGCTCGCCGGCGAGCGCGTGGGCGGCGCGCATCAGGCGCATCGTGTCGAGATTGGTCTGCTCGTTCAGACGATTGGTGTCCCGATAGGTCTGGAGCGCGATGCGCCAGATCTGCGGCGACGGATAATCGGCGGCGAGAAGCTGGCCGTATTTCACCGTCTCGGCGGGGTTCTTGGCGTCATAGGCGATGGAAAGCGCGCGGCGGACCAGATCCTCGTCGGGCTTCTTGCCGGCCGCGGTCGTGCTCTGGATGGCTTGGTCGATCAGCGGCAGCGCCTCGGCCGTCTTGCCTTCGCGCGTCTTGACGGCGGCGAGCAGCTCGATCGCGTCGGAATTGTTCGGCTGGAGCTGAATGAGACGGCTGAACGCAGCGTCCGCGCCCGCCATGTCGCCGGCGTTGTAATCGAGCCGCCCCTTCATATCGAGAATCTGCGCGAGCTGCTCCGGCGGGGCCTTGCCGCTGTTGATGACGGCGTCGGCGGCGGTGCGCTCGGTGGCGACATCATTGGTGCCCTGCGCGATGATGAGCGTCATCAAGGCGAGCTGATATTTGTCGTCCGGCGTGGAGGCGGCCGCCTGGGCATCGGGCAGCGCGGCTTTGGCCGAGGCCCAATCCTTGGCCTGGACCGCCTTCTGGAGCGGCTGCGCGGCCTTCCGGAAGGCCGCGCTGAAATCCATCTTCGGGGCATCGGCCTTCTTGTCGTCATGCTTCTTGGCGAGCGCGGGCTGGGCCCCGGCGAAACCGAGCGCGAGCACCAGGCCGAGCGCCTTCGTCTTGGCGAATTTCATGGCAAAGCATCTCCTTGTGATAGCCCGCGCGCGGGCCGATCGCGCCATGGTTGCTAGACCCTGCCACGGCGCTGTTCAAGCTGGGCGGTCGATCCGAATCTGCCGTCCGCACCGTGAACAGGGATTGAACATCGCCGTCGCGACCGATCCGGGCAAAAAACCTGCCGGAACGCCGCGCATCCATGAACATGACAAAATCTTCATGAATCCGCCGGGCCGGAGGTGAGGCGGAGCATGGTTAGCTGCTCGCTTCGGAGCCGTATCAACGGCTTTCGGGAGAAGACGCCATGAAGACCGTGCTCGTTCTCGCGCTTGCGTCCATGATCGCCGCCACCGGCGCTTCGGCGGCCAAGACCCCCGCCAACCAGGCGACCGCCGCCAAGACGGCCAAGGTTGAAAAGGCCAAGGGCAAGGCGATGAAGAAGGAAGCCTGGGCCATGAAGAAGCAGGCCAAGGCCGAGAAGGCCGACGCCGCCAAAATGGCCGCCGCCACCCCCGCGCCCGCTGAGACGACCAAAACCACGACCGCCCGCCACATGACCCGCCACGCCTCCGCCGCGCCTTCGGGCCGGATGGTGACGACCACCACCAAGACGGGCAAGAAGATCACCTATAATTGCTCGAAGCAGGGCAATATGAACAAGAAGGCCTGCAAGGGCTGAGCCTTCTTTCCTGATCCCGGGGGGACCGGGAGGCGGCCGCGGGACGAGCTACCGCGGCCGCCTTTTTTGTTTTCCTTACGCGAGCGAGAGCCTGAGCCCCAACCGTTCGCCCTGAGGAGCCATTGAGCTTGTCGAAATGGCGTCTCGAAGGGCCTGTCGTGAGCGGCCCTTCGAGACGGGGCTTCGACAAGCTCAGCCCCTCCTCAGGGCGAACGGAGCGGCGTTTGGAATAAGCTGCGCCGCATCATCCCTCGCGCGTGGGCGCGGGGGTGGCGCGCGGCTTCCGGCTGGTCTAGGAGGGGGTGAACGGCGCTCCAACCGGCGCCGGCATCCATTCACAGAACCGGACAAGAGCACTTGGCCAGCGCCCCGCC
>DASSTK010000042.1:0-8526 GCA_035707945.1 Sphingomonas sp. | reverse complement strand
CGCCGCTGCTCGACCGTAAGTGCGGTGGTGGTGGCGAAGGCATAGTCGCGCGACCAGTGGCCAATCGTGGTCAATTGCCAGTCGGACAGGCCGAACTCGCCGCCAGCTTTCGTCATGTACCAGTTCTTGAAATGCACGTCGCTGTGGATCAGCGAACGCGGCAGATCGAGGTGGCGCGTAACCGACTTCTCGGTCACGGGCCAAATCTCGTCCGCGCGGGCATAGAGGCGCGCCGGGATGACGCTCCGTGCATCGCGGAAGCCGCGATCGCAGAAGGAGGGGAAATCGGGCGCGCCTCTCATCATATCGCGCCACCAGCGCGGCCAATGCTTGAACGGCAGGGTCGCGCCGCCCAACTCCGGGCTTTCGAAGAAAGCGCCGTGCAGCTTGGCCAGTGTGGTCACCAAGGAGACCGCGCCGTTCCAGTCGAGCCGCGTGCGCTCATCGCAGAAATGCACCTCGTCGGCCATATCGGGCATGACGATGATGTAGGCGAAGGTTTCCGGATCGAAGCCCGCGAAAACGGCGCGCGTCGCCTGGATGTCGAGTCGGCCTCGCGCGAGATTGTAGAAATCCGCCTCGGCCTGAGCGGTGTCCGACACGCCGAGCACGATGCGGTTCTCCAGCCCCTCGGCCGCTTTGCAGAAAAGACGTGGCGGGAGGCCGGCCGCCTGGCCCGCCTCGTTGTAATCCACGAAGATGCGTCGGCGGTTGGAGGAACCGTCGTCACGTTCGTCAAGACGGAAGCCGGTCACCCGCGCATCGGGCAGATCCTTGCAGAGTATCGCCGTCAGCCATTCCGGCGTGATCGACTCGTACGTGGAAGGCACCTGACCGGCGTGGGTGACGGGGCGAACATGCCTGCGGTCTTCCTCATAGGCTCGCCGGATCGCTTCAGCATTCGCGCTCACGCCATCAGCGCCCGGATCGCCGACTCGATATCCGCCGGCTGCGGCACGAAGGCGGTCTCCAGCGGCTTGGAGAAGGGAACCGGCGCGAAGGCCGCGCCCAGACGCTTCACCGGCGCCTTCAATTGGCCCCACAGTTCCTCGTTGATCACCGAGGCGATCTCCGCGCCTATGCCGAACTGCTTCACCGCTTCGTGCACCACCAGCGCGCGGCCCGTCTTCCTGGCGGACGCGAGCACCGTCTCGCGGTCCCAGGGCGAGATGGTGCGCAGATCGATCACCTCGACCGAGATGCCTTCCTTGGCGAGCTTCTCCGCCACGCCAAGGGCGTGGACGACCATCAGCGAATGGCCGATCACGGTGACGTCGCTCCCCGCACGCGCCACCTTGGCCTTGCCGATGGGCACGATCTGCTTGTTCACCGGCATCGGCGTCCAATAAGTCGGCAGGTTCTCGATGAAGAGCACCGGATCGGGATCGTTGATCGCGGCGCGCATCAGGCCGTAGGCGTCCTCCGGATTGGATGGAGCCACCACCTTGATGCCTGCGGTATGGGCGAACCAGGCTTCCAGATAATCGCTGTGCTGGCCGCCGGTCGAGAAGCCCGCGCCGGTCATGGTGCGGATCACGATCGGCACATTGGTCTGGCCGCCGGACATGAAGCGCAACTTGGCGGCGTGGTTGGTGATCATGTCCATCGCCACGGTGACGAAGTTCATCAACATGATCTCGGCGACCGGCTTATAGCCGCCGACGGACGCGCCGATCGCCGCGCCGATGATCGCCTGCTCTGAGATGGGCGTGGACTTCACGCGATCCTTGCCGAACTTGGTTGAGAGCCCTTTGGTGACGCCCATGACGCCGCCTTCCTGCTCGTCACCGACCTCCTCGCCGAGAACGAGAACCTTGGGATCGGCCTCCATCGCTTCATGGAGCGCGAGGTTGATCGCCTCGACAACGGTCATCTTCTGGGTGGTTGCTTCGGTCATGATCCGGCCCTCACGCAATCTCTTCGGCGAACACGTCGCGCTTCAATTCGGCGGCGTCGGGGAAATCGGCGGCCAGCGCGGCGGCCAGCGCCTCATCGATCCGCCTGTTGATGTCCGCCTCGATCGCGGCCACCTCCTCCTCGCTGGCGATCCCCTCGGAAATCAGGCGCGCACGCAGGATCGGCATCGGATCCTTCTTCTGCGCGTCGGCGTAGATCTCCTTGTCCATATAATGCCCCGCCTCCCCGAGCAGATGCCCATTGAAGCGGAAGGTCATCGCCTCGATCAGCGTCGGCCCCTCGCCGGCGCGGGCGCGGTCGATGGCGATCTTGGCGGCGCCGTACATCTCGTCGGGATCGTTGCCGTTCACCGTCACGCCCGGCATGCCGTAAGCCGCCGCGCGATCCGAGATTTTCTCGATCACGCGCGAATAAGCCGGGCTGGTATGCTCGGCATAGAGGTTGTTCTGGCAGACGAAGATCACCGGCAGCTTCCACAGAGCCGCCAGGTTGAGCGATTCGTGAAAAGCGCCGATATTCGCCGCGCCGTCGCCGAAATTGGCTACCGAAACGCGGTTCTTGCCGTCGAGCTTGGCCGCCCAGCCCAGGCCGGTGGCGATCGGCATCGATGAGCCGACAATGCCCGTCGTCACCATCATGCCCTTTTCGGGGCAGGTGAGGTGCATCGGGCCGCCCTTGCCTTTGCAGGTGCCTGTCACCTTGCCCGCCAACTCCGCCCATAGCTCCCCGAGGGGGAAGCCCTTGGCGAGCATGTCGTGGATGCCACGATAGATGGTGCAGATATAATCATCATCGGCGAGATTGACCGAAATGGCCGACGGAATGATCTCCTGCCCGCGCGGTGAATAATAAGGCATGACGAGCTTTCCCGACATCATCTGCTTGATGATGCGTTCGTCATTGAGCTTGATCAGCGATGCCTTTCTGAAGATTTCCAGCAGCGTCGCATTGTCCGGTTTCGGATAATTCGTGGCCATACAGACCCCTCCTCGGATGGTCGTTTTCAGTAGGATTTAGGCAAATCCAGCACCTTTTCGGCGATGAAGCTCAGGATCATCTGCTCGGTGATCGGCGCGATCCGCAGCAGGATGGATTCCCGGAACAGGCGCTCAACCTGATATTCTGTGGAGTATCCCATGCCGCCATGCGTCATCACCGCGCGCGTGCACGCATCGAAGGCCGCCCGGCCGCCCAGGAACTTGCCGGCGTTCGCCTCGGCGCCGCAGGGCAGGCCCTGATCGTAGAGGCTGGCGGCGCGCATGATCATCCAATAGGCGCTTTCCAGATAGGTCCAGTTCTCGGCGAGAGGGTGCTGTATGCCCTGATTCTGGCCGATCAAGCGGCCGAACACCTTGCGCTCGGAAGCATATTTCGCCGCCCTCGCGAGTGCGCCCCGGCCCAGACCCACCGCTTCGACGCCGACGAGGATGCGTTCGGGGTTGAGGCTGTGGAGGATGTAGTGGAAGCCCTTGCCTTCCTCGCCGATCCGGTCCTCGTCGGGCACGAAATAGTCGTCGATGAAGGTGGCGTTGGAGTCGACCGCGTTGCGGCCCATCTTCGGGATGCGGCGCACCTCGATCCGGCTCTTGTCCAGATCGGTGTAGAACAGGGTCATGCCGTCGGTGGGCTTGCGGCATTGCTCCTTGGGCGTGGTGCGGGTCAGCAGCAGGATCTTGTTCGCAACCTGCCCGGAGGAGGTCCAGATCTTGCGCCCCGTCACCCTGTAGCCGCCGTCCACCCTGGCCGCGAAGGTCTTGATGCTGGTGGTGTCGAGCCCCGCATCGGGCTCGGTCACCCCGAAGCAGGCGCGGTCCGTCCCCGCGATCAGCGGCTTCAGCATCCGCTCCTTCTGCTCCGGCGTGCCGAACACCACGACGGCATGGGGTCCGAACAGATTGAGGTGCAGCGTGCTCGCCGAATTATAGCCGCCGCAGCCGGAGGTGACGGTGTGCATCATGATCGCGGCTTCGGTGACGCCGAGGCCGGCGCCGCCCAGTTCGGGCGGCATGGTGATGCCGAGCCAGCCGGCGTCCGCCATCGCCTTGTGGAACTCGAAGGGGAATGTCTTCTCCTCCTCGCGAGCCGACCAATATTCGTCGTCGAACCGATCGACGACCCTCTTCACGCCGTCGCGAATCGCCTCATGTTCCGGCGAAAGATCGATTTCCATGTGAGCGGTCCTCCCGTCGGTATCAGGATTCGATATCGACGAGCAGGCGCGTGAGGCGCAGCTTCGCGATCCTCCACCGCCCGTCGATACGGCGATATTCCTCATGATAATGGCCGTAGCCGCGGACTGTGCGGAAGGGCGCTCCTTCGCCCGCGCGGAGCACGTCGGTCATCGCCCATATGCCGCGCGCGGTATCCGGTCCGGTCAATTCGATTTCGGGCAAAAAGCCCTGATGCGCGCTTGTGAGATGCTGAAGCCCGTCACGGATGAAGGCCACCGCCTCATCCGCTCCGGTGATGGGCGGCTCCGCATATTCCCTGCCCGGCGCCGTCGCTTCCATGCCGCCGCGCACGTCGAACAGGACATCGTCGGTGAAGACGCTGCGATAACCGGCCCAATCCTTCCCGTCCATGAAGCGGAAATAGCGGGCCTTGAGCTGCTTGATCTGCTCGATATCGTCCACGGAATCCTCCGGCGGCCGCTTTCCCATTGAGTAGGTATGCTATAATACAGTATCAAGGCGAACCATAGGCGGCAAGCGCAAGATCGAGGAGCAGGATGATGGCGAGCTGGGGCGACCGGACATGGCTGATCACGGGAGCATCGACCGGCTTCGGGAGGGCGATGGCCGACCTGGTGCTGAGCAGGGGCGGGCGCGTGATCGCGACCGCGCGCGACGCCGCGATGCTCTCCGATCTCGTCGATTCGAGTGGGGGACGAGCCATCGGGGTTGCGCTGGACGTCAGCGATCCGGGGCAGACCGCGACCGCGATGGAGCAAGCAGAGGCCTTCGGGGAAGCCGATGTGCTGTTCAACAATGCCGGCTACGGGTTCCTCGGCGGCCTCGAGGAAAGCTCGACCGAGGAGATCGCCCGGCAGTTCGACGTCAATCTCTTCGCTCCGATCCGGCTCGCCAAAAAGGTGCTGCCCGGCATGCGCGAGCGAGGCGGAGGCTATATCGTCAACATGTCGTCGATCGCCGGTGTGCGAGGTTTCCCGGGCTCCGGCTTCTATTCGGGCAGCAAATTCGCGCTGGAGGGCGTGTCGGAGGCGCTGGCTGGCGAGGTGGCGCCGTTCGGGATCGGCGTGATGATCGTCGAGCCGGGCTATTTTCGCACCGACTTCGCCGGTCGTTCGATCCACATGGCCGCCTCGCCGCACCCGGCCTATGAAGACCTCGCCCGCCGGCGCGCGCAGGTGCAGGAGGTCGATGGCGCGCAACCGGGCGATCCGGTGCGCGGCGTTGCCGCGATCCTGGCGGCGATGGAGGCGGAGGTTCCGCCGTTGCGGCTTGCGCTCGGTGCTGACGCCTACGAATTCGCGACGGCGGCGCTGGACAGGCGGCGCGCCGAGCTCGATCGCTGGATCGAGATCACCCGCAGCACGGACTTCGCCGGCGGCTGACCCGGATCAGACCGCGACGGCCTCGATCTCGACCGCCACGCCGTTGAGTATGGTGGTGGCCGACGGCACGTCGAGATCGCCCTCGTCGATGATCGCGTTGGCATTGACGCCAGCATGCGCGTTGGCGACGCGCTGGCGCGTGTCCTTCATGCCATGGCCCCAGCCGTGCGGCAGGCTGACCACGCCCGGCATGATCTCGTCGCTCACCACCACCGGCGCCATCAGCTCGCTGATATGGGTGCGCACCCGCGCCCGGCCGCCGGTGGCGAGGCCGAGGCGATCGGCGTCGGTAGGGTGGACGAGCAGGGTGCAGCGATCCTTGCCCTTGGCCAGCGGTTCGACATTGTGCATCCACGCATTCTTGGAACGCATGTCGCGCCGGCCGATCATCAACATCGATCCGGGCCTTTCCAGCGCCGCCATCTCGCTTTCCAGGCGGGTCACGTCGCCGGTGATCTGGGACGGGGCGAGATCGATCTTGCGATCCGGCGTACGCAGCACCCCGGGAATCATGCCGGTGTCGAGCGGGCCGAGATCGAGACCGTGGGGATGCTGCTTCACCCTCTCCAGCGTCAGGCCGCCGGGCACGCGGCCGAAGGCGTCCCCCATCGGCCCCCCGCGGATCAGGATATCGAAAATGCGATCCGGCCCCGGCTCGTCGCCGATCAGCCGCCGGGCTTCCTCGATTGATACGTCGCGCGCTTCAGGGCGGCTGGCCGAGATCGCGACGCCAAGCAGTTCGCGGACATATTCCTCCTCGATTTCGGCGATGCTGATACCGCGCATCCGCGCCGCGAGGCCGGCGAAGATCTGCCAGTCGTGCGGCGTGTCGCCCTCCGGCGCGAAGACCGGCGCGCCCCATTTGACGAACTTGCGGATCGTCTCATAGGCCGTCACCGCCGCGAAATCGCTGTGCTCGGCGTAGGAAGGGCCGGGAATGATGATGTCCGCGTGGCGCGTCGTCTCGTTCACATAAATGTCGAGCGACAGCATGAACTCCAGCCCGTCGAGCGCGCGTTGCAGCTTGCCGGCGTTGGGGTTGGAAAGAATGACGTTGCCCGCCTGCGTCACGAAGCCACGCACCTGGCCTTCGCCCGGCTCCAGCATCTCGTCGGCGAGTGCGGCGGTGGGAAGCATGCCGATCGCCTCGGGCAGCCCCTTCACGCGGGAATGCCAGCGGCCGACCGGAAAGACGCCGTCCTTGTAATTATCCTCGAACAGCACCCCCATCGGGATGCCGCCGCCGGAGAAGAGATTGCCGCCTGCGCGATCGAGATTGCCGGTGATGATATTGAGCGCATCGATGAGCCAGGAGGTGATGGTTCCGAAGCGTTGCGTGCAGGTGCCGGTGCGGCCATAGATCGCCGCGGTGGGCGCGGCGGCGAGTTCGCGGGCGAGGCGGCGGATCGTTTCGGCCGGTATCGAAGTGACGGCGGCGGCGCGATCAGCCGGGAAACGGGCGGCCATCCGGAGCAGTTCGTCGAGGTTCTTCACATGGTCGGCAACGGCGCCAAGCCGAATTAGTCCTTCCTTCGCCAGCACGTCCACCATCGCGAACAGCAGATAGGCATCGGCGCCGGGGCGGACGGCGACATATTCGTCCGCGATTCCCGCCGTTTCGGTGCGTCGGGGATCGATCACGACAAGCTTGCCGCCGCGTTGGCGGATGCCCTCGATCCGGCGGCGGATGCCCGGCGCCACCATCATGCTGCCTTGGCTCACGACCGGGTTGTTGCCGATCACGATCAGGTGATCGGTACGATCAAGGTCCGCGAGAGGCTGAATGGTGGGGCCGCCAAACATATAAGCGGCGCTCACGAATTTGGGGATCTGGTCGAGCGTGCCCGGCGTGTAGAACTGCATCGAGCCGATCGCCTTGATGAGCAGCGGCCCATAGAGCAGGAACGGAGCCTTATGGCCCGAAGGATTGCCCAGATAATAGGCGATGCTGTGTCGGCCATGTTTCTTCTGGATGGATTTCAGCCGATCGGCTGATTCATCCATCGCTTCGTCCCAACCGATCTCCTCCCAGTCCTTGCCGCGGCGGCGGATGGGACGGCGCAACCGATCAGGATCGGCATGGAGGTGGATGAGTCCGTGGGATTTGGGGCAGACGAAGCCTTGGCTGAACGGATCATCGGGATCGCCGCGTACGTCAAGGATCGTGCGCGTCCCATGATCGGCGGTCACTCGGATGCCGCAGGCCGCTTCGCAGAAGGCGCAGGATCTGAGGTGCAGGCGGACGTCGCTGTCCATCGCTCTCTCCCCGGGCAAAGGTCATATGCCTCGCTCCGGCTGAAACTATCATCCGGATGCTGACTGACAGTCAAGTAGCATACCGATTACTCTCGCGAGGGCGGCCGGCCGTAGCGCTGGGCGAAAGCGCGGGCGAAGGAAGAGGGCAGGGGATAGCCCGATCGCCGCGCTACCTCGGTAACGGACAAGCCGCCGCCTTCCAGCATTCTCCGCGCCCGTTCGAGCCGGATGTGGCGCACATAGGCGAGCGGCGCGACGCCCAACGCATCGCGGAAGGCGGCGGCGAAGCTGGAGCGCGAGACGCCGACGCTGTGCGCCAGCGATGCGACTGTCCACGGTCGCTCGGGATGAGCTTCGATCGCCTGCACCGCGGCCGCGACACGGCGGGTGACGGGTGAGCGGACCTCCATGCGCCCGTCGTTCCACTGGGCGCGGTACATCGCCCGGACTCCGTGGACGATCAGCATGTTGGCGAGCGCAAGGCAGAAGGCCCGCGCGCCCGGGCCGGAGCAGGCCTCCTCGATCTGGCCGGGATCGAGGCGCAGGGCCTGCAATTGTCCTTCCGCCGGGGTTCGATGCAAGGTGCGGATCGCCGGCCCGGCCCGGATCGCCGCCGCCGCCGGCGCGACATAGCTCAGCTCGATCTGAAAGGAGAGCAACGCCGCGCGGCGCGGCGCCCCGGCCGCGTCGATCCGTTCCAACTGGCCGCCGACGAGGGGAGGGAGGCATATCTCCCGGCCTTTTGTGTCGGTGTGCGCGGCCAGCCGGTGCGTGTCGCC
>DASSTK010000041.1:0-2844 GCA_035707945.1 Sphingomonas sp. | reverse complement strand
TTACCGACGATTATCATTACACGATCTTCCCCAATGTCTCTCTGAACGTCCATTCCGATGACGTGATGATGTTTCGCCAGCGTCCGCACCCGTCCGATCCCAACAAGATGTTCTACGACATCTGGATGTTCGAGCTGGTGCCGGACGGGCAGGAATGGCCCGAACGGCCAAAGCACAAGCGATTCCGGCACGGCGATCGGTCGATAGGCCAGGTGCTCGACCAGGACGCGTTCAACCTGCCCACCGTTCAGAAGGGAATGCAGTCAGATGCCTTCCCGGGCCTTTGGATCGGCGATCAGGAACTCCGCATCCGTCATCTGCACAAGGTGCTGGACGATTATATCTACGGCCCGGACGGCAAGCGGCCGGGCGATCTCTGAGGGGATGGGAATGCAATTGAGCCGCGACGATCTGATCGGCGTCTATCGCCGCATGGCCACCATCCGCCAGTTCGAGGAGCGCCTGCACGAAGAGATCAAGACCGGCGAGATCGCGGGCTTCACCCATCTCTACGCCGGACAGGAAGCGGCGGCGGTGGGCGTATGCGACCATCTGACGATCGAGGACAAGATCGTCTCCACCCATCGCGGCCACGGCCATTGCATCGCCAAGGGTTGCGATGTGAAGGGCATGATGCTGGAAATATTCGGCCGCGCCGGAGGATTGTGCAAGGGCCGCGGTGGCTCCATGCATATTGCCGATCTCTCGGTCGGGATGCTGGGCGCCAATGGTATCGTCGGCGGCGGTGCGCCGCAGGCGGTGGGCGCGGCGCTCGCCGCGAAGCTGGATGGGAAGGGGCGCGTCGCGATCGCCTTTTCGGGCGACGGCGCGTGCAACCAGGGCACCACCTTCGAGGCGATGAACATGGCGGTGGTGACGAAGGCGCCCGCGATCTTCGTGTTCGAGAACAACCATTATTCCGAGCACACCGGCGATGCCTATGCGGTGGGAACCGCGCATGACATCGCCAGCCGCGCCGAGGCTTTCGGCATGAAGGCATGGCGCGCCGACGGCTGCGATTATTTCGATACCCATGGCGCCATGGGCGAGCTGCTCGCCTATGTTCGCGCGGGTCACGGCCCGGCGGCCATCGAGCTCGATACCGAGCGCTTCTACGGCCATTTCGAGGGCGACCCCCAGCGCTATCGCGGCAAGGGTGAGCTGGATCGGATCCGCGAAGAGCGCGATTGCCTCAAGATATTCCGCGCGAAGATCGCCGAGGCGAAGCAGGTCGAGCCGCTCGATCTCGATGCCGTCGATGCCGAAGTCGCCACGCTGATCGAGGCGGCCGTCGTCGAGGCGCGCGCCGCGCCCGCGCCCGATCCCGCCAGCGTCGCCGAAGATGTCTATGTCGAATATGTCTGAGGAGCGCTGCTGACATGGCGATCATGACCATCCGGGAGGCGATCCTCTCCACGCTTCACGCCGAGATGGAGCGCGATCCGGACATCATGCTGCTGGGCGAAGATGTCGTCGGCGGCAACGGCACCGCCGGGGGGCCGGAGGCGATCGGCGGCATCTGGGGCACATCGGGCGGCCTTTATGACAAGTTCGGGCCGGATCGGGTGATCGACACGCCGATTTCAGAAAGCGCCATCATCGGCGCGGCCGCGGGCGCGGCGCTCTCGGGCAAGCGGCCGGTCGCCGAACTGATGTTCGCTGACTTCATCGGCGTCAGTCTCGATCAGATCTGGAACCAGATCGCCAAGTTTCGCTACATGTTCGGCGGCAAGACGCGCTGCCCCGCTCTGATCCGGCTGATCTACGGTGCGGGCATGAACACGGCGGCGCAGCACAGCCAGTCGGTCTATGCGCTGCTCACCGCCATGCCGGGCCTCAAGGTGGTGCTGCCGGCGACGCCGGCCGACGCCAAAGGCCTGCTGACCGAGGCGCTGCGCGGCGATGACCCGGTGATGTTCTTCGAGCACAAGGCGCTTTATGGCGTGAAAGGCGATGTGCCCGACGGCGATCTCCGCCAGCGCTTCGGCGAAGCCCGGATGGTGCGCGAGGGCGGCGATGCGACGATCATCGCCTGCGGGCGGATGGTGTCTTTCTCGGAGAAAGCCTGCGACAAGCTGGCCGCGGACGGTATCGGTTGCGATCTTATCGATCTGCGCACCACCAGCCCGCTGGATGAGGAGGCGATCCTCGATTCGGTCGAGGCGACCGGCCGGCTCGTCGTGGTGGATGAAAGCCCGCCGCGGTGCAGCCTGGCGGCCGATATTTGCGCGCTGGTCGCGACCAAGGCCTTCACCAGCCTGAAGGCGCCGCCCGAGCTCATTACCGGCCCGCACAGCCCGATACCCTTCGCGCGCGAGCTGGAGCGCGCCTGGGTCCCGTCACCGCAGAAGATCGAGGCCGCGGTGCGCCGCGTCCTCGCGTTTCGCTGAGGGCGCGATGGCGAAGCTCAAGCCTTTCACCATGCCCAAATGGGGCATCGAGATGAGCGAAGGCGCCATTGCCGAATGGATGGTGGCGGAGAACGAGCCGTTCACCAGGGGCACGGTGCTGACCTTCATCGAAACCGACAAGATCACCAACGAGGTGGAAGCGGAGGCCGACGGCCGCTTCGTGAGGCTGATCGCCGAGCCCGGCCGGACCTACCCGGTGGGCGCGTTGCTCGCGGTCCTGTCGGACGGCGGGGGGGCGAGCGCGGAGGAGATCGATGCGGTGGTGGCGTCCTTCCGCGCGTCCGGCAGCGGCTTCGCACCGGAGGGCGAGCGGGTCGGGCACGCAGATAACGCACCCGTCGACAGGGTGGGCGTTTCCGTCCCCGACGGCATGGCGATCAGCCCCGTCGCGCGCGCGCGCGCCGAGGCGGCCGGGGTGGACGTGGCGCTGATT
>DASSTK010000040.1:0-15861 GCA_035707945.1 Sphingomonas sp. | reverse complement strand
ATTTCGCGCCTGACATTTTGCTGCAACACGTCCATAGGAAGGCGCGCCGCACATGACATTCCCTTCCTCTCTCCTCCCCCGTCGTCCTCGGTCGGGCAGCGCAGCGCTGTTCGCGTTGCCCCTGCTGCTCGCGCTGGCGGGGTGCGGAGGCCAGCCGCAGCGGCCGCCGCAAGGGCCGCCCACCGTCGGCGTCGTCACCGTCCAGCCGACCGAGGCTGCGATGACCACAGAGCTTCCCGGCCGCACCGACGCCTTCCTGATCTCGGAGGTTCGCCCGCAGGTTTCGGGCATCATCCGCAAGCGGCTGTTCACCGAGGGCAGCCTCGTCCATCAGGGCCAGCCGCTCTACCAGATCGATCCCTCGCTCTATCAGGCCGCCGTCGGCCAGGCGAAGGGCCAGCTCGCCGGCGCCCAGGCCAACGCCGTCTCCGCCCGGCTGAAGGCGGAGCGCTATACCGAGCTCGAGAAGATCAACGCCGTCGCCAAGCAGGATGCGGCGGATGCGCGCGCCGCCGCCGGCCAGGCCAACGCCGCCGTCGAGCAGAGCCGCGCGGCGTTGCAATCCGCCGAGATCAACCTGCGCTACACCACGGTCCGCGCGCCGATCAGCGGCCGTATCGGCCGATCCTCGGTGACGCCGGGGGCGCTGGTGACGGCCGATCAGGCGGCCGCGCTCGCCACCATCTCGGCGCTCGATCCGATCTATGTCGATATCCAGCAGTCGGCGAGCCAACTTCTCCAGCTCCGCCAGTCGATCGCCAAGGGCGGCGCGCTGCCGAACGAAGCGGCCGTCCGCCTCAAGCTCGATGACGGCACCGACTATCCCTATACCGGCAAGCTCGAGTTCGCCGAGGTCAATGTCGATCCCTCGACCGGCGCGGTGACGCTGCGCGCGCGCTTCCCCAACCCGCAGGGATTGCTGCTCCCCGGCCTCTATGTCCGCGCGGTGGTGAGCCAGGCGGTGCGCAAGGGCGTGTTCCTGGTGCCCGCACTGGCGGTGAAGCACGATCCCAAGGGCAACGCCTCTGTGCTGGTGGTGGACGCGCAGGGCAAGGTTTCCGAACGCCCGGTCGAGACGCAGGGCCTTCAGGACGGCAATTGGGTGGTGACGGGCGGCCTTAACGCCGGTGATCGCGTCGTCGTCAACGGGCTCGACAAGGCCAGGCCGGGTGCGACGGTCCACCCCGTCGCCGCCACCGGCAAGCCCGGCGAGTCCGCGGTCATCGACCAGCCCCCGGCCGCCGGCGGCGACAAGGGCAAGGCGGGCGGAGCGCCGGGCGCGGCCCGATGATCTCGCGCTATTTCATCGAACGCCCCATTTTCGCGTGGGTGCTGGCGATCGTCGTCATGCTCGTCGGCATCGGCGCGATGACGAGCCTGCCGGTCGAGCAATATCCGGACATCTCGCCGCCCACCGTCAATATCAGCGCCAATTATCCGGGCGCCTCGGCGCAGGTGCTCGAAAACAGCGTGACGCAGGTGATCGAGCAGCAGCTCACCGGCATCGACGGGCTGCTCTATTTCGAATCCACCTCCAGCGACGCCGGCACGGTGCGGATCAGCATCACCTTCGCCAAGGGCACCAACCCGGATATCGCCCAGGTGCAGGTGCAAAATCAGGTGCAGCGCGCGCTGCCCCGCCTGCCCCAGCAGGTGCAGCAGCAGGGCATCACCGTCAGGAAAAGCCAGCCGGACTTCCTGATGATCGTCGGCGTCTATGACACGACCAATCGCACCACCAATGTCGACGTGTCGGATTTCCTGATCTCCAACCTTCAGGACCCGCTCTCGCGCGTGCCTGGCGTGGGCGAGGTGACGGCCTTCGGATCGCCCTATGCGATGCGGATCTGGCTCAATCCCTACAAACTCGATGCGCACCAGCTCATGCCGTCCGACGTGATCGCCGCGATCGAGTCGCAGAATGTTCAGGTCTCGGCCGGCCTGATCGGCGCGCAGCCTTCCGCGCCGGGGCAGGAGCTCAACGCCACGGTGACCGCGCAATCGCGCCTCACCAACCCGCAGCAGTTCAGGGACATCATCGTCAAGACCGAGGCGAACGGCGCGGTGGTGCATCTGAGCGATGTGGCCCGCGTCGAGCTGGGGCAGGAGAATTACGACATCGTCTCCCGTTTCAACGGCCATCCCGCCGCCGGCCTCGCCATCGCGCTCGCGCCCGGCGCGGACGCGCTCAAGACGGCGCAGGCGGTGAAGGCGAAGGTCCAGCAGCTCAAGGAGACGTTCCCCACCGGCTACGAGGTTTCCTACCCGAACGACAGCACCACCTTCATCAAGCTCTCCATCTCGGAGGTGGAGAAGACGCTGGTGGAAGCGATGATCCTCGTCATCGCCGTCATGTTCATCTTCCTCCAGACATGGCGGGCGACGCTTGTGCCGGCGATCGCGATACCCGTGGTGCTGCTCGGCACCTTCGGCGTGCTCGCCATATTCGGCTATTCGATCAATACCCTCACCCTGTTCGGCATGGTGCTGGCGATCGGCCTGCTCGTCGACGACGCGATCGTGGTGGTCGAGAATGTCGAGCGCATCATGGACGAGGAGGGGCTTTCCGCGCACGACGCCACGGTCAAGTCGATGGGCGAGATTTCGGGCGCGCTGATCGGCATCGCGATGGTGCTTTCCGCCGTGTTCCTGCCGATGGCCTTCTTCGGCGGATCGACCGGCGTGATCTATCGCCAGTTTTCGATCACCATCGTCTCCTCGATGGTGCTCTCGGTCCTCGTTGCGCTGATCCTCACCCCCGCCCTCACCTCGGCGCTGCTCAAGCCCCGGCATGAGGTGGAGGCGAAGCGCGAGCACAGCCGTTTCGGCCATGTCGAGGCGCGCTTCTTCGCCTGGTTCAACCGGCATTTCGAAAGCGGCCGCGATCGCTATGTCGACGGCGTGCGTTATGTGACGGACCGCACCCGCTGGTTCATGCTGGCGTTCGTGGCGGTGGTGGTGCTGCTCGGCTATCTGTTCCTGCACCTGCCGACCGGCTTCCTGCCGACCGAGGACAACGGCACCGCCATCGTCAACTGGACGCTGCCTTCCGGCGCGACGCAGGATCGCACCCTCAAGGTCACGCAAAAGGTCGAGAATTATTTCCTGAACACCGAGCATGACGTCCACGACATCTTCACGCTCACCGGCTACAGCTTCAACGGCCGCGGCGACAATGTCGGCCTTGGCTTCCTCCACCTGAAGCCCTGGGATGAGCGCAAGGGCCATGCGCACAGCGCGGAGGCGATCACCGAGCGCGCGATGGGCAAGCTCGGCGGCATGCGCGACGCGCAGGTGCTGACCCTCCAGCCGCCCGCGATCCGGGGACTTGGCCAGACCAACGGCTTCACGCTGGAGATCATGAACGCAGGCGGCCTCACCCGCGATCAGTTCAACGAGGAGAAGAACGAGCTTCTCGCCAAGGCCAACGCCGATCCGCTGCTCTCCGCCGTGCGCCTCGCCAGCCTGGAGGATACCCCGCACCTCCATATCAATATCGACGAGGCGAAGGTCGGCGCGCTCGGGCTTTCGCAGGATGCGGTAAACAGCACGTTGAGCGCGGCGTGGGGCGGCACCTATGTCAATGATTTCGTCGATCGCGGGCGGGTGAAGCGGGTGTTCGTGCAGGGCGACGCCCCCTATCGCGGAAAGCCCGAGGATCTGGACGCATGGAACGTGCGCTCCGCGAACGGCGGCATGGCCCCCTTTTCCGCCTTCTCGACCTTCGGCTGGACGAGCGCACCTTCGAACCTTTCCCGCTTCAACGGCCTGTCCTCCTATGAAATCCAGGGCCAGGCCGCGCCGGGCAAGAGCTCGGGCGACGCGATGAAGGAGATCCAGAAGCTCGCCAACCAGCTTCCGGGCATCACCACCGCCTGGTCCGGCCTCTCCTATCAGGAGCAGCAGTCGACGGGGCAGGCGCCCTATCTTTACGCGCTCTCGATCCTGGTGATCTTCCTCTGCCTCGCCGCGCTCTACGAAAGCTGGTCGATCCCGCTTTCGGTGCTGATGGTCATTCCCTTGGGCGTCATCGGCGCGGTGCTGGCGGTGATGATGCGCGGGCTGGACAACGACATCTATTTCCAGGTCGGCCTGCTCACCACCATCGGGCTTTCCGCCAAGAACGCGATCCTGATCGTCGAGTTCGCCGAGTTCGCCGAGGCCGAGGGCAAGACGCCGACGCAGGCTGCGATCGAGGCGGCGCGTCTGCGCTTGCGCCCGATCCTGATGACCAGCCTCGCCTTCGTCGCCGGCGTGCTGCCGCTGGCGGTGGCGACCGGGCCGGGCGCGGCCAGCCGCGTCGCGATCGGCACCGCGGTGGTGGGCGGCATGATCACCGCCACCATCCTCGCCATCTTCTTCGTGCCGATGTTCTTCGTGCTGGTCCGCTGGCTGTTCAGCGGCGGCTGGCGGCGCAAGGAAGGCGGAGAAGCGGCCGCGGAGGCCTGAACGGAACCTATCCCCACGCGCGACGCTTGGGCTTTTTCCCTCGTCATGCTGGCGAAAAGCAGAATCCATTATCGCAGCGCTCGGATATAAGCGGAGCGCTAATGGATGCTGACTTTCGTCAGCATGACAAAATGGGGGTCAAGGCTTGAACATCATCCACCAGCCCGATTCCGGCGGCGTTCCCGTCACCCTCACCATCAACGGCGAGGCGCATGCGCTCACCCTCGATCCCTGGGTGACTCTGCTCGATCTGCTGCGCGAGCGGCTGGGGCTGACCGGAACCAAGAAGGGCTGCGATCACGGCCAGTGCGGGGCCTGCACCGTGCTGCTCGACGGCAAGCGGATCAACTCCTGCCTCGTCCTCGCCGTCACCCGCGACGGGGCGGAGGTGACGACGATCGAGGGGCTGGGCGCGCCGGACGATCTCCATCCGCTGCAACAGGCCTTCATCGATCATGACGCCTTCCAGTGCGGCTATTGCACGCCTGGCCAGATCTGCTCCGCCGCCGGTCTGATAGCGGAAGGCCGCGCGCGCACCCGCGAGGAGATACGCGAGTGGATGAGCGGCAATCTCTGCCGCTGCGGGGCCTACACCAACATCGCCGACGCGATCGAGGAGGTGCTGGGCGCATGAACCGCTTCGCCTACGCCCGCCCCGCCACGATCGAGGAAGCCGCCGCGCTGCTCGCCCGACCAGCCTCCCGCGCCATCGCGGGCGGCACCAACCTCGTCGATCTGATGAAGGAGGGGACGGAGAGCCCGGACCTTCTCGTCGATCTGCGCCGCCTGCCGCTCCGCGCGATACAGGAGACGGAAGACGGGGGCTTGAGCCTCGGCGCGCTCGTCACCAACGCCGAAACCGCCTGGGACGAGAGGGTGGAGGCCCGTTTTCCCCTGCTCTCCCGCGCCATTCTCGCCGGCGCGAGCCCGCAGCTCCGCAACGCCGCGACCAACGGCGGCAATCTCAACCAGCGCACCCGCTGCTACTATTTCTACGACGTGGCGACGCCCTGCAACAAGCGCGATCCGGGCTCGGGCTGCGGCGCGATCGGGGGCGTCAACCGCATCCACGCCATCCTCGGCGCATCGGATCAATGCATCGCCGTCCACCCCTCCGATATGTGCGTGGCGCTGGCCGCGCTGGAGGCGCGGGTGAAGGTGCATGGGCCGGAGGGCGAGCGCACCATCCCCTTCGCCGATTATCACCGCCTGCCCGGCGACGATCCCTCCCGCGACAATATGCTCGCGCCGGGCGAGATCGTCACCGCGATCGAGCTTTCGCCCTTCGCATGCGGCGACCACTGGACCTATCTCAAGTTGCGCGACCGTCTCTCCTACGCCTTCGCGCTGATTTCGGTAGCGACGGCGCTGAGGATGGAGGACGGCGTCATCGCGGAAGCCCGGATCGCGCTCGGCGGGGTGGCGCACAAGCCCTGGCGCGCACCCGAAGCCGAGGCTCTGCTGGCAGGTAAGCCGCCCTCCGAACAAGCCTTCCACGCCGCCGCCGAGCGGCTGCTCGCCGGCGCGCTCGGGCAAGGCGGCAATGATTTCAAGATCGAGCTCGCCCGCCGCGCCATCGTCCGTGCGCTGGGCCAGGCCGCCGCGGGCACGCCGCAATCTATCGTCGACAAGCGCATCGCCTGAGGGGAGAGAGACATGGCCACCACCGCTCCTTCCCGCACCAGCCGCATCGGCGAACCGCTGCGCCGCGTTGACGGCCCGGTCAAGACGACCGGCCGCGCTCGTTACGCCGCCGAGTTTCCGGCCGAGAGCCTGCTCTACGGCGTCGCCGTCTCCAGCGCGATCGCGCAAGGCCGTATCGCCGCGATCCGCACCGCGCGGGCCGAAGCCGCGCCCGGCGTGGTCCTGGTGATGACGCACGAGAATGCCCCCCCGACGGCGGACAGCGACAAGGCCTGGGCCGACCAGATCGCCCCCAAGGGCGCGCCTTTCCGCCCCCTGGGCGACGATCGCATCCGCTTCTCGCAGCAGCCGGTCGCGCTGGTGGTGGCGGAGAGCTTCGAGGCGGCGCGCCACGCCGCCCGTCTCGTCGAGGTGGATTACGAAGTCGAGCCGCCGGTCACGGATTTCGCCCACGCCGCGCTCTACGATCCCAAGGGCGACGGCAATTACGAGCCCAGCCCCCGGCGCGGCGACGCGCGGGCGGCCTATGATGCCGCACCGCACCGCGTCTCCGGCCGCTACCGCCTCGCCACCGAGCATCACAACCCGATCGAGCCCCACGCCGCGATGGCCGAATGGCGGCCCGACGGAAGCCTTGTCGTCCATGACAAGACGCAGGGCGTGAAGAACCCGCAGACCTGGCTCGCCAAGATATTCGGCCTGGAGCCGGAACAGGTGCGCGCGATCAATCCCTATATGGGCGCGGCGTTCGGTTCGGGGCTGAGGCCGCAATATCAGCTCTTTCTCGCCGCCGCCGCTGCGAAGCTCGCTGGCCGCCCGGTCAAGGTGGTGCTGACCCGGCAGCAGATGTTTTCGCACCAGCACCGGCCGGCCGCGAGCTACGATATCGCGCTTGCCGCCGACGAGCGGGGCCGCCTCGTCTCGATCCTCTCGGACGGGGTCAGCGCCACCTCGCGCTTCGAATCCTATGCCGAGAATATCGTCGACTGGGGGCCGCGCCTCTACGCCTGCCCCAATGCCGAGATCGGCTACAAGCTCGCCCCGCTCAACATCTACACCCCCGGCCCGATGCGCGCGCCGGGCGCGGCGACGGGGCTCAACCTGTTCGAGATCGCGATGGACGAGCTTGCCTGTGAGGTCGGCGTCGATCCGCTCGAGCTGCGGCTCATCAACTATAGCGACAAGGACCAGATCACCGGCCGGCCCTACACCTCCAAGGCGCTGCGCGAGGCTTATGCCCAAGGCGCGGAGCGGTTCGGCTGGGCGAAACGCTCGCGCGAGCCGCGCTCGATGCGGGACGGGCGCGAGCTGGTCGGCTGGGGCATGGCGACGGGAATGTGGGACACCTTGTTCATGCCTCACAGCGTCCGCGCGCGGCTGGGCGCGGACGGGCGGCTGGAGGTCGCCACCGCATCCGCCGACATCGGCACCGGCACCTACACCATCATGGCCCAGATCGCGTCCGAGGAGATGGGCCTGCCCGTCGATCGCATCGATCCGAAGCTCGGCGATTCCGCGCTGCCCCAGGCCCCGGTCGAGGGCGGGAGCTGGACAGCCGCCTCGGTCGGCACCGCGCTCCAGCTCGCCTGCCGCGCGCTTCAGGAAAAATTGCTCGCCGCCGCGCGCGGCATCGAAGGCTCCCCCTTCGCCAACGCCGCCCGCGAGCAGGTGGTCTTCGACGACGGCGCGCTACGCCTCAAGCCCGATCCGACGCAGAGCATCGCGCTGGAGGAGATCGTCCGCCGCTCAGGGGAACAGGCGATCGAGGCGGAGGAGACGGGCTCGAGGGATCTGCTGGAGGCTCGCGACAAGGCGCGCAACACCCATCAGGCGGTGTTCGCCGAGGTGAAGGTGGACGAGGAACTGGGCCAGGTCCGCGTCACCCGCGTCGTCGTCGCGGCGGCGGCGGGGCGGATCATCAACCCCGCCACCGCGCGAAGCCAGATATTAGGCGGCGTGGTGATGGGGATCGGCATGGCGCTCACCGAGGAGACGATGATGGACCATCGCCTCGGCCGCTTCATGAACCACAATCTCGCCGAATATCACGTCCCCGCCCACGCCGACATCGCCGATATCGAGGTGATCTTCGTCGACGAGCCGGACAGGCAGGTGAATCCGATCGGCGTCAAGGGCCTGGGCGAAATCGGCATCGTCGGCGCGGCCGCCGCCGTCGCCAACGCGATTTATCACGCAACCGGCAAAAGGGTGCGCGATTTGCCGATCACCATCGACAAGCTGCTGTAAAAATCTCCTTCCCCTGAAGGGGAGAGGGCTTCACAACGATACCGCCGGCGTCCGCCCACCCGGAAAGGAGCGGAGCGCCGGCGGCCCTGGGCGCGATCCCCCTCAGCCGGAAGGGAAGATCCGGCTCCGCGCCCAAGAAGGCTCAGGGCATCAGCACCGTATCGACGACGTGGATCACCCCGTTGGACTGCATCACATTGGGGATGGTGACGGTGGCCGTATCGCCCTTGGCGTCCGTCAGCATCAGCTTGCCGTCCTTCATCCAGGCGGTGATCGGCTCGCCTTCCACCGTCTTGAGCTTGGCCTTGCCGTGGCCCGCCTTGATCTTCGCGGCGATGTCGGCCGACGTCCATTTGCCCGGCACGACATGATAGGTGAGAATCTTGGTGAGCTTCGCCTTGTTGGCGGGCTCCATCAACGTGGAGACGGTGCCGGCCGGCAGCTTGGCGAAAGCCTCGTTGGTCGGCGCGAACACGGTGAACGGCCCCTTGCTCTCCAGCGTGGAGACGAGCCCGGCTTGCTTGACGGCGGCGACCAGCGTGGTGTGATCCTTCGAGTTCATCGCATTCTGGACGATGTTCTTCGAAGGCAGCATCGCCGCCCCGCCCACCATCGGATTGGCTGCGAGCGCAGGCGCGGCGACGAGCGCAAGGCCAAGCGCCAGCGCACCGGCCCGAATACCGGAAACGAGCATCCTCTTTCTCCTCTTCTCGGACGACGATTTCCGCCGCCGAAGGAGATACGGACGCGATATTCGAACGGATGCGGGCCCAGGCTCGCGGCGCCGCCTCACACCGGCGAGAGCGCGCCCTTGGCGATGACCGGCCCTGTGGGCTGGCCGGTGGGGGAGCCGCCGGGGGGCTCGATCGAGATGGCGAGCGTCGGGGCGCTTCCGATCGGCACGGCGACGTGGACAGGCATCGGCATGCGGTGCGTCTCGCCGCCCGCACCCCCCATAACGCCGATCGCGACCGGCTTGCCGTCCGCCCCGATCAGCCAGAGTTCGTGGCTATGTCCATCGGCGGGGGGCATTCCCACCTCTGTGATGACGAGGGATCGGCTGCCCGGCTCGTAACTGATGACGAGCGCGGGCTTGCCGTCGTCCATCGCCAGTGTCGCGCTCATCATCGCCGACGGCCGGGTTGTTTCGATAGACGGAGACGGGGCGAGCGGAATCGGGCGCGAGACGACCACGACCAGCAGTGCGGCCGCGGCGACGCTGACAAGGCCGCCATAGCCCCGCCACAGATCACGCTGCCGCTTCATCCGGGCGAGCACGAGATCGGAAACAGGCGGGCTCGCCGCCGTCGCCCGCTCGATCGCCGACCACAGGCCCGCTGGCGGTTCGATCTCGGGCACGGCGGCGAGCAGGGGCGCGAACCGGCCCTCCCATGCAGCGACCAGCACGGCGAAGGCGGGATCGGCCGCGCGGCGCGCCTCGACCGCCACGCGCTCCTCGCCCCTCAGCACACCCAGCGCCAGCTCGGCGGCGAGCAGGTCGTCGTCGGGCCGCTCGTCGCTCATGCGTCACGCTCCAGGCACTCGCGCAGACGGATGAGCCCGCGCCGTATCCAGCTTTTCATCGTGCCCAGCGGCACCGCCTGCTCCTGCGCCAGCTCGGCATAGCTCAGCCCGGCGAAGAAGGCGCGGCGGATCGCACCCTGCGCGCGCTCGTCGAGCTCGCCCAGGCAGCGGCCCAGCGCGCCGTCCTGCTCGGCGCGGGTGAGCGTGGTCAGCGCGTCATCGGCCGGATCGGGCACCGCCTCGGCCGCCTCCGGCGACGCATCCGCGAAGACGCGGCGCGCGCGCAGGCGGTCGATCGAGCGGTTGCGCGCGATCGTGGCGAGCCAGGTGATCGGGCTGGCCAACGTCGGATCGTACCGCCCCGCACGCGTCCAGATGATGGTGTAAACTTCCTGCAAGCTCTCTTCCGCCTCCGTCCTGTCGGACAAGATACGCAAGCAGACGCCGAACAGCTTCGCCGAGGTGCGGCGATAGACTTCGGCGAAAGCGGCGCGATCGCCCTGCCCGGCGCGGCCGAGCGCCTCGGCGAGCAGACGGCGATCCTCGGCCCCGCTCATGCCGCCCGCCTCCGCGCAGCGCGGGTGAAGGCGAACAGCAGACAGGAGACAATCACTGTGCCGACAAGCGCGCCGATCTCGATCGGGCGGGCGATCGCGATGATGGCGAGCATGCTTAGGCTGCCGATCGCCACCCAGAGCCACAGGATCGGCAGGCTGAGCGGCGGGCCGACCAGCGCCACCGCCCGCCGCCGCAACACCCAGGTCGCCGCGCACGCGCCGAGATACAGCGCCGCGCCCACGAGCACCGAGAGGATGGCGAGCTGCTCGAACGTGCCGGTGATGGCGAGCAGCACGGCGATCGCGGCATGGACCAGGATGGCGTTGACCGGCACCTGACCCTTCAGGGAAACCTTGCCCAGGGCGCGAGGCAGAAAACCGTCCCGCGCGAAGGCGAACAGCACCCGTGGAGCCCCCAGCAGATCGCTGCCGATCCACGCGCCCATCGAGATCGCGGTGCCGATCAGGATGACCAGCCCGAGCCGCGGATCGATCGTCGCCAGCCCGTCGGCGAGCGGAGCCACCGATCCGGCG
Source organism: Sphingomonas sp. (assembly GCA_035707945.1). Lineage (GTDB taxonomy): Bacteria > Pseudomonadota > Alphaproteobacteria > Sphingomonadales > Sphingomonadaceae > Solisphingomonas. Next base: position 4,906 of record DASSTK010000040.1, on the reverse strand, counting down.
AGCGCGCTGCCCAGCAGCCCCTGCGCCACCACCTGGATCGCGACATAGAGCGCCGCCACGAAGGCCATCGCACCGATGAGGGCGCGCGGCAGGGTGCGCGCGGGGTTCGCCACCTCCCCGCTCGCGCCGAGCGTGGTTTCCATGCCCTGAAAGGCGAACAGCGAGAGGATGACCGCACGGCCGATGCCGCTCACGTCGGGAACCGCGCCTTCGTGCAGCCGGGCGGGCGCGAGGAAGAACAGCCCCACGCCTATGAACAGCACCAGCGGGACGAGCTTGATCGGCGTCATCACCGAAATCAGCCGGGTCGAGGCGCGTACGCTGACGCAGTTGACCAGCGCCAGCCCGCCGATCACCACGATGATGATCGCGGCGCGCGGGATCGGCTGGCCCAGCGCCGGCGCGATCTCGCCGAGCACGGCCGCCAGCGCCGAGGCGATGCCCCCACAAGCGAGCACGCAGCTCAGCCACAGCAGCACGCCCGCCACGAAGCCCGCGAGAGGCCCGAAGGCCGCTTCGACATAGCCGTACATGCCGCCGCTGGTCGGCACCCGGCTGCCCGCTTCGGCGCAGCACAGCACCACCGCGCCCATCGCGATCGCGCAGACCAGATAGGCGATCAACGCATAGGGCCCGGCCGCCTGCGCCATACCGGCGGGAAGCGTGAAGATGCCCGCGCCCACCACGATGTTCACGATCGCGGCGGCGAAGGCGAAAGTGCCGATGCCGCGCTTCAGCCCGGCGTCCCGGTGGGCCTCCTCGGCGGCGGCGACGGAAGCGGAGCCCATGCTGGTCACTTGATCCACTCCCCCTCGATCGCGCCAGATTTGCCGCAAAGCCTTTCGAGCGCAAGGCTTGCCTGAAAGGAGCAACGGAGTCAGCCTCCCTCGATGACCATCGAAGACGCCCGCGCGGCCGACGCCGCCGATCCGCTCCGCTCCTTCAAAGCACGCTTCCGCCTGCCCGAAGGCGCCATCTATCTGGACGGAAACTCGTTGGGGGCGCTTCCCGCCGACACGCCCGCGCGGCTCGCCGAAACGATCGAGGGGGAGTGGGGCCGTTCGCTGATCCGCGCCTGGACAGCGCACGGCTGGATGGAGGTGCCGGCGCGGGTCGGCGGCCTGATCGCGCCGCTGATCGGGGCGGAAGCGGACGAGGTGGTCGTCGCCGATTCCACCTCGGTCAACCTGTTCAAGCTCGCCGCCGCCGCGCTCGACGCACAGCCGGAACGGCGGGTGATCGTCACCGAAGCCGGCAATTTCCCGACCGATCTCTATATTCTCCAGGGCCTCGAACGCCGGATGCCGGATGTCGAGCTGCGTATCGTGCCGCGCGGCGAGCTCGCGCAGGCGCTGGACGGCGAGACAGCGCTGCTCCTCCTCACCCATGTTCATTATCGCACCGGGGAGCGGCACAGCATGGCCGCGCTCACCCGCGCCGCGCACGATGCGGGCGCGCTCGCGATCTGGGATTTGAGCCATTCGGCGGGCGCGATTCCGGTGGACGTGGACGGCGCGGGCGTCGATGCCGCGGTCGGCTGCGGCTACAAATTCCTGAACGGCGGGCCCGGCGCGCCCTCTTTCCTCTATATCCGCCGCGCGCTTCAGGAGACGCTCGCCAATCCCATCCAGGGCTGGCTCGGCCATGCCGCGCCCTTCGCCTTCGAGGAGGATTACGCCCCCGCCCCCGGCATCGCGCGCTTCCGGGTCGGCTCGCCCCCGGTCCTGGGCCTCGCCGCGCTGGAGGTGGGCGTGCGGCTGATGAGGGAAGCCGACATGGCCGCGATCGCCGCCAAATCGGCCGCCCTGTTCGATCGCTTCGCCGCGCTGGCGGCCGAACGCTGCCCGGAGCTTCGCCTCCTGACCCCTGCCGATCCGGGCAAGCGCGGCAGCCAGATCAGCTTCGCCCACCCGCACGGTTATGAGGTGATGCAGGCGCTGATCGAGCGCGGCGTGATCGGCGATTTCCGTGAGCCGGACGTGCTGCGCTTCGGCCTCACGCCGCTCACCCTTTCCCACGAAGATGTCTGGCGTGCGGTGGACATCCTGGCGGACGTGCTGGTGAAGGAAAGCTGGCGCGATCCGCGTTACGCGGTGCGCTCGGCGATTACCTGACCCTCCGTTCGCCCCGAGCGCAGTCGAGGGCTGGATCGAGCGAAGTCGAGGTGTCTCGACTTCGCCCGACACGAACGGATGAGGAAGTTTTCCGCTCGAAGTCTGTAACCTATTTTCGCGCAGCCGCCGTCTTGTCGCGCGCGGCGCGGAACTCGCTGTCCTGGCTCCAGTTGGGCCAGGCCCGCGAATTGGCGAGGTCACGGCCGAGATCGTAGAGCAGGCCCAGATCCTGCGCCATGCCGGTGAAGTCGAAGCTCGGCTTCCACTCGTCGGACGGCTGGTGATAATGATCGCGGTTATATTCCTTCGCCAGCGCCTCGCCGCGCGCCACGCCGCCGTTCAGCAGGTCCGCGCCCGATTCGAAGCTGATCGCCGGCACGCCGCGCTTGGCGAGCGAGAAATGGTCCGAACGATAGAAGCCGCCCGATTCCGGATGGCGATCCGGCGTGAAGTAGCGGCCGTGCTTCTTGCCCTCGGCGATCAGATCGTCGAGCAGGCCGAGCTTGGCGGTGCCGGAGATCGAGAAATCATGCGCCGGGCCGGAGACGGAGAGCGCGTCCATATTGATGTCCGCCACCGTCGTCGCCAGCGGATAGACGGGATTGGCGGCGTAATATTCGGAGCCGAGCAGCCCCTTCTCCTCCGCCGTCACCGCCATGAACACAAGGCTGCGATCGGTGCGCGGCTCATGCGCGAAGGCGCGGCCGAGCTCGAGCAGCGCGGCGATGCCGGTCGCGTTGTCGACCGCGCCGTTATAGATGCGGTCGCCCGTCTTGTCCGGCGCGCCGATGCCGAGATGATCCCAATGCGCGGTGTAGAGGATCGTCTCATTGGGATGCGTCTTGCCGGGCAGACGACCGAGCACGTTCTTCGAGTGGATGACGTTCACCTTGGCCTCATAATGGGCGCTGAACGTCGCTTTCAGCGGCACCGGCTTGAAGGCGCGGGTCTGCGCCAGCTTCTTCATCTGATCGAAATCGAGCCCGGCCGCCTTGAACAGCTTGACCGCGAGATCGCGCTGAATCCAGCCCTCCATCGGCGTGTGCGTCGCGCCCGGATCCTTGCGGACGATATCGAATTGCGGGTTGGTGTTCGAGTTCTTGACCGTCGCCCAGCCGTAGGAAGCGGGCTCCGTCTCGTGGATCACCAGCACGCCCGCCGCGCCCTGCCGCGCCGCCTCCTCATATTTGTAGGTCCAGCGGCCGTAATAGGTCATCGCCTTGCCGCCGAAATCGGTGTTGCTCGTCTGGAAATCGGGATCGTTGACCAGCACGACCATGATCTTGCCGTGCATGTCGACGCCCTTGAAATCGTCCCAGTTGCGTTCGGGCGCCTTCACGCCGAAGCCCACGAACACCAGCGGCGCATTGCTGATGTCGATCTGCTTCTTGCCGTCCAGCGGCGCGCGGATGGCGATCTCCTGCCCTTGCGTCAGCGGCGTCTTCACGCCGCCGATGTCCATCGAAGACTGCGGCTGGCCGACGATCTCGGAACGCAGCAGCGGCACGTCCTGCGTCCATTGCCGCTTGCCGTTGATCATCGGGCCGCCGGGCTGGAGCCCGTCCGCCTTCATCTGCTGGATGATGTAATCGACCGTTTTGGTTTCCGCCGGAGTGGCCGGTCCGCGTCCTTCGAAAGCGTCGGACGAGATCGTCTTGTCGATCGTCGAAAGTCGCTGGGGGCTGAACACCGGCTCGGGCGTGGATGCGGCAAGCGCGGCGGCGGGGAGCACGGCAAGCAGGCAGGCAAGCGAAGCACGCATCGGCGGAAGACCCCTTTTCTTTTCGGATCGCGCGATCCTAGGCCCCCGCCCGCGTTGCGCAAGTATGCAACGCCTGATCGTACCGAATCAGAAGATCGCCTTGCGCATCAACCGCGCGCGCAGATCGGCCATGCCCACCGCATCGACCGCCGCGCCGCGATCCCCGGCCGACAGGATCGCGGAGATATGGCCGAGAATCTGGCAGGCGACGTCGAAGCCCTGGAGCGTGCGCATATGGCGCTGGACCACGATCGGCTCGTCGGTCAACTCGTCGCCCGCGGTTTCGAGCAGGCGGCGCACATAGGACAGTTCCTCCGCAAGACGCCGATCGAGCTCCGCGACGGGGGCGGCTCCGGTCTTCACCGCCGCGACGGCTTCCACTCCCATCGTCTCGCCCGCGCGGATCGCCGCCTGAACGCGATCGATATAGGCCTGATCACGCTTTCCACCGGCGGGAAGATGCTTGCCCGCCACCCATTCGGAAACGCAGGCCACTCCATCGAACTTCACGCCGCAGCGCGATCCGGTGCGCCACACCACGCTTGCCCCGATGGAAAGCTCTGCGCGGCCGAGCGTCAGCGGCTCGCCTATGCCGGGGAAGGCCGGGCCTTCCAGCAGCGCGCCGGTTTCGGAGAGGTTGCGAATGCGGACGGCCGCCTTCAGCGCCCCCGCCTCGATGGTGGCGGACAGCAGAAGATTGGTGCGCGGGGCGCGCTCCCTCGGCCCCTCGCCATAGGGATCGTCTGCAAGCAGCGTTGCCGTCGAAATGCTGTCCACGAACCTGTCGCCCCGGATGCCTAACCACGCCTCGCGGCAGAGCTAGCGCGGAACCGCATAAAAGAAGGTGAACGCGATGGAAGCGCATTTGGCCATCGGATCATCACGGCCGCTAGGCTGTAGTGACGATTTAGGGATTCCCATTGGGTCGAAGTTCTGATTCAACGCTGGCTTTTGGAGGCTGGCGTGGAGGGCGAGGTACTTCGGGATGATCAATGGGAGCGGCTGCGCGAGTTCGTACCGGGTGGTCGCA
>DASSTK010000039.1:0-4118 GCA_035707945.1 Sphingomonas sp. | reverse complement strand
AGGCAGCCGACGATCGCGACGACGCCCACCAGCGGGGCGAGCGGCGTGCGGAACGGCCGCTCGCGCGCCGGATCGCGGCGGCGCAGGATCAGCATCGACGCGCCGACCGCGACGAAGGCGCAGAGCGTGCCCGAATTGGCGAGCGCGGCGATCTCGCCGATCGGCAGGAAGGCGGCGATGATCGAGACGATGATCGCGGTGCCGATCGTCACCGCCACGGGCACCCCGCTCTTCGGGTGCACCCGGCCCAGTCTTTGGGGCAGCAGCCGATCGCGCGCCATGACGAAGAAGATGCGTGTCTGCCCGAACAGGAAGGCGAGGATCACGGTGGGCAGCGCCACCACGGCGGCCGCGCCGAAGATGCGGGCGGCGGTGTCCGATCCCATCGTGCGCAGCACCAGCGCCAGCGGCTCGGGCGAGTTGGCGAAATCGGCGACCGGCACCGCGCCGATCGCGCACGCCGCCACCGCCATGTAGATGATGACGCACGCCACCATCGAGCCGACGATGCCGATCGTCATGTCGCGGCCCGGATTGCGCGCCTCCTCCGCCGCGGTCGACACTGCGTCGAAGCCGTAGAAGGCGAAGAAGATGATCGAGGCGGCCGCCATCACGCCGCGCTTCACCCCGTCCGGATCGACATGCTGGAAGAAGCCGTGCGGCATGAAGGGATGGAAATTGGCGGCCTTGAAGGCGGGCAGCGTGACGGCCACGAACATCGCCAGCGCGGCGATCTTGAGCGCGACGAGGATGGTGTTGAGCGTGGCGCTCTCGCGCGTTCCGATCAGCAGCAGCCCGGCCACCACCGCGATGATGCCGACCGCGGGCAGGTTGATGACGCCGGGCGTGACGCCCGCGCCGTTGGCGAACGGTCCGTTGGCGAGCGCGGCCGGGATGGTCCAGCCGTTCGCGTCCATGAAGCCGGTGAAATAGCCCGACCAGCCGACCGCCACCGTCGAGCAGACCACCGAATATTCGAGAATCAGGCTCCAGCCGACGATCCAGGCGATCAGTTCGCCCACCGCGACATAGGAATAAGTGTAGGCACTGCCCGATTGCGGGATCATGGTGGCGAGCTCGGCATAGGCGAGCGCGGCCGCAGAGCAGACGATTCCGGCGATCAGGAAAGAGAGGATCACCCCCGGCCCGGCCAGCGCCGCGCCGACGCCGGTGAGCGTCAATATGCCCGTCCCCACGATCGCGCCGACGCCGAGCGCCACCAGATGCGGCCAGCCGAGCGTGCGATGCAGCTGGTGCGCGGCGTCGTGCGGCGGCGCCGTGATCGCCTTGCGCGGCCCCCAGAAACTCATGCCTTTTCACCTGATTCGGGTTTGGATAATATCGGGCCGATGACGGATCGACGCATCCTCATGCGCCCACCGATGGCACGCGAAATCCAACATTGGAAGGGGGTTGACCGGCAACCAATCGCCTGCGCGAGTGTTTCGGCAGTGTCACGAGGAGAAGGGATCATGCGTAACAAGTTCGCGATGGCGGCCGCCCTGGCCGCGATGACGGCCGCGCCGGTCGTCGCGCCGACACCGGCGTTCGCGCGTCACCATCATTATCATCACAAGGTCTATCGCGGCCACGGCGGGGATTACCGCTATCGCTGCCGCGGTGGCAACGGCGCGGTCGGCACCGTCGCCGGCGGCGTCGGCGGCGCGGTGCTCGGCAGCGCGCTGGGCGGCGGCACGCTGGGGACGGTCGCCGGCGGTGTCGGCGGGGCGTTGCTCGGGCGGCATCTCGACAAGCAGCACACCCGGCATCGCCACGGCTGCTGAGCCGCCTGCCGCGAGGCATCGACGGACGCCCGGCTCAGGGTCGATTCCCTGGACCGGGCGTCCTGTCCACGATCCAGCTATGGTTTTCGACGATGGAGGAGGGAACCGGGCGGCCTTCGGCATCGCGTGAGGGATCGAAGCGGAAGCGCTCCTCGATCAACCGGCAGGTCGCCTGATCCAGCTCCGCATTGCCGCTGGAGCGCGTGACCGCGCAGTTCCGGGCGCGGCCGTCGACATCCACGTCATATTCCACGGAGACGGTGCCGCTCACCGTCCCGTCGCGCAGATCGTTCGGCAGATCGGAGAAATGGAGCCGCCCGTGGATCAGGCGCGGCGGCGTATCCCCGCCTTCGTCGCCTCCGCCGCCAGCGCCCTCCCCCTGTCCGCCCGCCCCGAAGCCCGGTCCGGGCCGATCGGATGCGCCGGCGGACGGAGCCATGCCCGGCCCCACCTTCGGCGCGGTGATGACGGGCGAGGGGACGGGGAGCACGGGCGGCGGCCTGAGGATCTCCGTCGACTTCGCCTTGAGATTAGGCGGAGACGGGCGATGCGGCGATCGGCCGCGCCTGGGCTTGATCCGATGAGGCGGATGCTGCGGCGGAGGCGGCGGCGGGATACGGATATCGAGCACGGCCATTGGCGCCTGCTCCCGTGCACGGCCCAATTCCACCGTCAGCCCCAGCAGCAGCGCATAGCCGAGCAGCGCGACGACGATCGCCGCCGCGCACGCACTCCATAATTTATCCCGGCTGCGTTGCTGCATGGCGTCGATCGTTCCGTGAGGCGGTTTCCCATACAACGCCGCCGGAGAGGATCGGTGCTCCTGGGGTAGAGCACTACATCTACCCGCTCGTGCTGAGGAGCCGCTGAGCTTGTCGAAGCGGCGTTTCGAAGCGCCTGGCCACGCCCTTAGAGACGGGCCTTCGGCAAGCTCAGTCCCTCCTCGGGGGGAAAGGGTAAATGGTTTCGGATTTACAGATCGGCGCTCTACTCCACCCGCTCGAATGTGATGCTGCGATGCTCGGGGTCGGCGGCGGTGAGGCGGACGCGGAGTTCCCGGCCGGGCCCGACATGATCGGTCGGCACGCGGGCGACGACGGGCAGGTCGCGAAGCTGGATGCGCGCGCCGCGATCGTCGACATCGGTGACGACGGCGGCGAAGACCTGCCCGACCCGGCCGCGCAGCATCACCGCCTCGCCGAGATCGATCACCGCGCGTTCGATCCGGCCGGCGAGAGAATCGGCCCGCGCCATCACCGAAGGCAGCTTTTCGAACGCCTGCGTCACCGCCTCCGGCACGGACTCTCCGTTCGCGATCGCCAGCGCGGCGCGCACCACATAGCGATCGGCGAGGCGGCGCAGCGGAGCGGTGGCGTGGGCGTAGGTCGCCGCCATCGCGGCGTGCCAGGGAATGACGCCTTCGCGAAACGGCTCATAGGAGGCGCCGTTGCCGGAGCGGCGGACCGCCAGCATGAAAGCGGCCTGCCGGGGTTCGGCGGGGTTCAGCCGGCGCTCGAACTGCTGGAGCGTGGCGGCGGCGGGCCATTGCAGGCCGAATGCCCGCGCGGTCTGCCGCAGCCGCTCGACGGCATGCGCGTCCGGCGGCGCCATGACCCGGAACAGGCCGGTGTGGTGGGCGCATAATGCATCCGCGACGGCCATGTTGGCGGCGAGCGACAAAGCGGCGTTGCGATCCTCGGACACGAGGCGGGGGCGGAAGGAGAGGCGGTATCCGCCGTCGGACGCGGGCGCCACCTCCTGCTCGGGCGGATCGACCCGCGAGGCCCCGCGCCGATCCTCCGCCGCCTGGATGCGGGCGGCGATCTCGGCGAAGTCCGGCGGGAGATCGGCGTCGTTCACGCTGTCATAGGCGAGCTTGGCGGCGCTGCGGATGATGGCCCGCTCGGCGCTCTCCAGCTTCACGCCGCCGTCTGGGGCGACGCGCACGGTGAAGATCACGGCCGGGCGCGGGCCGGTCGGCAGCAGGCTGGCCGCCCCTTCCGCCAGCACCGGCGGGTAGAGCCCCGCCTTGCCGTCCGGCAGGTAAAGCGTCTCGCCGCGCCGCCAGGCCTCGGCGTCGATCGCGCCGCCGTCATCCACGAACCAGGCGACATCGGCGATGGCGTAGTGGAGCAGCAGATCGCCGCCGCTCCGCTCGATCGCGAAGGCCTGATCGAGATCGGTCGAGCTCGCCGGATCGAGGGTGACGAAGCGCCGGTCAGTGCGGTCGACATGCTCGGTCGGCGCGCGCCTCGCGGCGGCTTCGGCGGCGGCGAGGACTTCGGGCGGAAAGCCCGTGGGCGCCTGGAACTCGCGGCGGATCGCGACCAGCCC
>DASSTK010000038.1:0-8425 GCA_035707945.1 Sphingomonas sp. | reverse complement strand
CGATCCACAGCGGGCGCAGCACCGCATCGACGCGGGGATGGATCTCGACCGTGCGTGGGTTGCCGGTCTTGGTGCGCGAGAAAAAGATCGTGCCGCGCCCCATGTCCACGCCGTTCGCGCCCCAGGGGAGCTGCAACGCCTCCTGCGTGCGCGGCCCCTGGAAGGCGAACATCGTCGCGATCGGCTGGACGTGCGCCGAGTAGCTTGCGATCAGCCGGTCACGATCGGCGTGGCTCAGGAAGCGGATGCGCTGGTTGTCGAACGGGATCGCCTTCAGCTTGAACGGCGGCAGGTCGTGCCGTTCATTATAGACGTTGACCGCTGCTTGCAGCAGCGAGCGGTAGCGATCCTGCCCCGCCGGCGCGTGGTTCGTCAGATAGGCTTCGCGGAAGGTATGCCATGCCGCCTTCGGGTCGGCGAGCGACATCGCTCCGATCCGCTCGTTCATCACCCCGATCCGCACCACGTCCGTCGAGTTCGGCGGCTTCGGCTTCGTCAGATACGCCTCGAACGCATACGCCAGCACCGACCGCGTCACTACCACGCGAGGGCCGAAGATGATCGCTTCCCGAATTTCGCGCTCGCGCTCCGCCATGAGATGGGAGGCGGCCGCTTTGTCCGTCGTCCCCGAGCAAAACTCCGGAACGTCGACGGTGCGCTCTCCGTAGGAGACCTTTCCTCGAATATACCAGTTCTGCGCCTTTCCCCGGCGCCGCATCGTAAGCATGTTCGCAATCCGCTTATCGCGGAGCGCCTCGACGCCAGCCGACGGCAGGCGGAGACGTTCTCCGGTTGCTATCGGCAGGCCGCGGCGGAGCCGCGGCTTGAACGACGGGCGGCCGCGATGCACGCGGCCCTGACGGGTCTTGCGGGAGGCGGATGCTGCTTGAATCGTGCTGGAGCCACGGCTGCGCCAGCCGGGAGCTTCCTGCATGCCCCCCACGTGCCCACGGAAGGGGGCAAATCGAGGCAGAATCGGGCAAATTCTGGCACGATCTGGCAAGCGGGTTGACAGGCGCAGGGCGCGAAAAAGCCCCGGAAAACCAAATGTTTTCCGAGGCTTGATCTGGTGGGCGTGGCAAGGATTGAACTTGCGACCCCTGCGATGTCAACACAGTGCTCTACCACTGAGCTACACGCCCGTGGGGGCCGCTCCTAGCCAGCCGGCCGCACTATGGCAAGCGGGAAGAACGCCGCCCCCGCTGCCCCTTTCCGATCAGGTCTCGCCCGCCATAGAGCCGACCTCGAACAGCCGGTCCACCTCCAGCACCAGATCGCGCAGGTGGAAGGGTTTGGAGAGCACCTTCGCCCCGGGATGCGCCGCGCCGCCCTTGAGCGCGACGGCGGCGAAGCCGGTGATGAACATCACCTTCATGCCCGGCGCGATCCGGGCGGCGCGCTGGGCGAGCTCGATCCCGTCCATCTCCGGCATCACGATGTCGGTCAGCAGCAGATCGAAATGCTCGCGCTCCAGCAGCGGCAGCGCGGCGGTGCCGCAATCCACCGCGCTCACCGCATAGCCGACGCGCTCCAGCGCGCGGGCCAGATATTCACGCATGGATTGATCGTCTTCGGCCAGCAGGATTCTGATCATCGCCCTCGCCCGTTCGGCCTTCCCCCGTATCCGCCGCCGGTCGTTAAGAGCAAGTTGCGGATACGGGATGTTCATAACGCGGGGCGCGGCCGGCCGCTCCGGCGATTTCGCCGTTCGCGCGCCTTTTTCGCCCCGTTTCGATACGCGCCGCTTACCCCCGCCGGCGCGATTGCCCCGGACCGCCGACTGGCCTAGCAGAATAGCATGAGCCGCGCGCGCCAGGAACCGGACGCCTTCACCCGCCTGGGCCCGCCGGGCGCGCCGACGCCGCTGGTGATCGCGGTGCCGCACGCCGGACGCTGCTATCCCCCCGCGCTGCTCGCGGCTTCCAGACTTCCCCGTCATGCGCTGGAGACGATCGAGGATCGCTACGCCGATCTACTCATCGCCGATGCCGTGGCGATGGGCGCGGTGGCGATCGTCGCGCCGATTGCACGCGCCTGGATAGACCTGAACCGCGCCGAGGAGGAGCTCGATCCCGCGATACTGGCCGAACCGGCGGCCTCGCCGATCGGCGCGGTCTCGCCCAAGGCGGCGGGCGGGCTGGGCGTGATCCCCAGCCGGATCGCCGCCGGCGGCGCGGTATGGCGCAGGCCGCTCGCCGCCGCCGAGATCGAGGAGCGGATCGCGCGCTTCCACCGCCCCTACCACCAGGCGATCGCCGCGGCGATGGAGGAGGCGCGCGCCGCGCACGGTGTCGCTATCCTGATCGATTGCCACTCGATGCCCAGCATCGCGCGGGAAGGACCGCATGTCGTGATCGGCGATCGGCACGGGGCGGGCGCGGCCGCGCATTTCTCGGTGGCGGCCGCGGCGGCGGCGATGCGGCATGGCCTGCGCCATGCGCGCAATCGGCCCTATGCGGGCGGCTATACCCTCGATCGCCACGGCGCGCCCCGGCGGGGGAGGCACGCCGTCCAGATCGAGATCGACCGGCGGCTCTACCTCGACGCCGCGCTGCTTCGGCCGGGCAAAGGATTGGAAGGTGCGCGAATGCTGATCGCCGACATCGCCGCTGCGCTGATTGCAGCCGCCCGGGGCGGGCTGGCCGAAGCCGCCGAATAAAAAACCACCTCGCGCAAGCGCGAGGTGGCCAAGGTTCAGGGAGGAGACGCACCCGAAGGTGCGCCCTGCGCGATCGCGAAGGGGGGCACGACCGCGCTATCCAAAGATAGGACAACGCAAGTCGATTGCAAGTGGCTACCGAAAAAATCGGAAGCGAAGCGATGAAAGGTTTCGTCGCCCCGATCGGGCGATCAGGCCGGCCCCGCCCCCGGCAGCATCCGATCGAGCGTGCGATCCCGATCGTAGAAACGATGCTTCAGCGCGCCGCAGATGTGCAGGACCACCAGCGCGATCATGATATAGGCCATGATGACGTGGCGCTCGTGCCAGACGGAGCCGATCGCCTTGCTCTGCGGCACCGGGAAATAGGGCATGTCGAACAGGCCGAACATGCTGAGCGGGCTTCGCTTGGGCGAGGCGGAGGTGAAGATCCAGCCCGAGATCGGCAGCAGCAGGAGCAGCGCGTAGAAGGCCCAGTGCACCGCCTTCGCCAGCCCGCGCTCCCACCATTGCAGGCTGGCGAGCAGCGGCGGCGGACGATGAACCACCCGCCACAGCAGGCGCAGGACGGTGAGCGCCAGAACGCAGATGCCGATCGCCTTGTGAATCGGCATCGTGCCCCTGAGCAGCGATTCGTGGAGAAGGCCGATGACGATATTGGCGATCACCAGCGTCGCGATCGCCCAGTGGAGCGCGATCGCGACGCTGGAATAGCGCGAGCGGCCGGCAACGCCCCGCTCCACCCCGACGCTCATTTCCATCGGCCTCTCCCTTGCGTTGTCAGGCCCCCATCGGCACGGGCTGCACCTGCGGCGGCACCTTGCCCTGCTGCATCTGCCTGGCGAAGATCATGGTCATATGGCCCAGCGAAAAGAGATGGGCGTAAACCAGCGGCAGCAGCCCGTTCTGCATCCACCTGCGCGCGAGATCGCCGCGAATGTTCTTGAGCGCGTCCTCCGAAACGGTCTGGAAGCCGCGATAGACATAAGGCTGCGGCTGGCCATCCACCTGGATCGCCGCCTCGCCGTCGATCAGCAGATCGTTGCTCTTGAGCTCCTGCAGGAAAGCGCTGGTGGTCTGCGCGGCCTGCTCGAAGGATTCGCAGAAGCCCAGGATCGATTTGGTCTGCTCCGAAGGCTGGTCTCCGTCGAACAGCTTCGCGCCTTCGTCGAACGGCCCGAGCGCCTCGGAGGTGGGATCGAAGCAGAGCGACAACTCCTCCGCCTCCGGCCGCAGCCGCGCCAGCATGAAAGGATAGCGGCGCACATAAGCGGGCACATAGATGTGATCGGGGAAGGCGCCGTTCTCGTCGGCGAAGACGTTGACGCCCTCGTTCAATCCCATCAGCGCCAGCGGCACCGGATTGTCGCCGATCGAGAAGACGATCGGGTAGCAACGCTGCGCCGGGATGAACTCCTCGGCGAGCAGCGGGATCGCGTGGATGTTCTTCACGAACGGCGCGCCCTGCACGGTGCGCGTCCGCCATTCGCCGTGGATGTTGCTCGAAAGCGGCGTAAGCTCGTTGTAGAACAGCGGCAGGCCCGGATTGGGTGCGCTTGCCATAACCTGTACTCTCCCAGTATTCGGATTGGGTGTCGACGGGCGGCCGGGCCGCCCGGGTTGCAGACTTCGCCGTCTATGGCGCTCAGGCCTCTTCCGCAAGCGGGAGCAGCGCGCCGGGGTTCATAATCCCCTTCGGATCGAGCGCCGCCTTGATCGCCCGCATCGCCGCGAGGCGAGCGGGATCGGCGAGGCGGAGGAAATCGGCGCGCTTCAGCCGCCCGATGCCGTGCTCGGCCGACATGGTGCCGCCGGCTTGCGTCACCAGCGCATGAACGAAGGAGGAGACCGCCGCGCCGGCATCCGCGAACCAGGCGCGATCGTCGCCCCCTTCCGGCGCGCGGACGTTGAAATGGACATTGCCGTCGCCGAGATGGCCGAAGGCGATCGGGCGCGCGCCGGGAAAGCGGGCGCGGACCGCATCCGCCGCGCGCGCCATGAAGTCGGGCATGGCGGAAACGGGCACGGCGATGTCGTGCTTGGCGGCCATGCCGTCGCGCGCCTCGGCTTCGGAGAGGCTTTCGCGCAGCTTCCACAGCGCGGCCGCCTGCGCTTCGCTGCCGGCGATCGTCGCATCCTCCGCCAGCCCGGCTTCGATCGCGTCCGCCAGCGCCGTCTCCAGCCTCTGCCCCACTGGATCGCCGCCGGAAGGCGCGATCGCCTCGATCAGCACGTTCCAGCGATGCGCCCGCCCCAGTGGGGCGCGCGTATCGGGGATATGGCGGAGCACCAGCGCCAGCCCTTCGGCCGGGATCAGTTCGAAGCTCTCCACCGCTTCGCCCAGCCGATCCTCCAGCCGACGCAGCAGCGTGAGCGCGTCGGCGGCGGAGGCGAGCCCCGCCCACGCCACCGCGTGCGAGCCGATCGCCGGAACCAGGCGCAGCGTCGCGGCTGTGACGAGCCCCAGCGTGCCCTCGCCGCCGATCAGAAGCTGCTTGAGATCGTAGCCGCGATTGTCCTTGCGCAAGGGCGCGAGCGCATCGAGACGGGAGCCGTCCGGCCACACCGCCTCCAGCCCCAGCACCAGCGAGCGCATCGGCCCGAAGCGCAGCACCTGGGTTCCGCCCGCGTTGGTGGAGACGAGACCGCCGACCGTGGCGTTGCCCTTGGCGGCGAGCGAAAGCGGGAAGCGCCTTCCTTGCTCCTCCACCGCCGCATGGAGATCGGCGAGCACCACGCCGGCTTCCGCCGTTACCGCATTGTCCTTCGCCGAAATCGTCCGGATGCGCCGCATCCGTCGCATCGAGACGAGCAGCGCACGCGGCGCCTCCCCCTCCCCGATCCCGGCCGGGGTCGCGCCCGCGACCATCGAGCTGTTTCCGCCCTGCGGCACGATCGCCACGCCTTCCTCCGCCGCTTGCGTTACCACGAAGGCCGCCTCCTCAGCATCGGCCGGAGAGACGAGCGCGGCCGCCGCGCCGGTCAACCGCCGTCGCCAGTCGGTCAGCCACGGCGCGAGATCGGCCAAGTCGGTGGTGAACCCCGCCGGGCCGAGGCGCGCGGCCAGCCGATCGAGCAGTGCGGCGGAGGGCACGGGATAGCGCATCGCCCTCCCCTAGCCTGTCCCGCCGCCGCGGGACAGCATGCGCAATTCATCCATTGTTCAACAGGAGCACATCACCCTAGGAACCGATCATGGTCATGCTTTCCCGGGTTCGCGCGCGGTGACGCCGCTCGCGACGGCATCCCTTCTCGCGCTCACAGCGATCGCCGGGGCGACCGCCCCGCCGCATGCCGTGACGCGCGCCGCCGGGACGGAGATCGCCCAGTTCACCATTCGCCAGCGCGTCATCATCCGCGTGCCGGCGCGGCGTTCCCGGCGCTATCAGGCGCCGCAGGAGCTGCCGCCCACCTATCGCGAGAAGCACGGCCCCCGCTGCATTCCCGCCACGGGCGTCGCAGGCGCGGCGATCAGCGCGGACGACAGCGTGGATTTCATCCTGAAGGGCGGCCGACGCTATCGCGCCAAGCTGGAGCATGACTGCCCCGCGCTCGATTATTATTCGGGCTTCTATGTCGCGCCGGGCAAGGACGGGCAGGTCTGCGCCGATCGCGATTCGATCCGCACCCGCTCGGGCGGCGAATGCCAGATCGACAAGTTCAAACGTCTCTTTCCGCGCCACCGTTAACCTCGAAACCTTGACATTGGCGGCCCGGCATCACAGGGCGGGCGCGTAGCCGGCGGCCCCTGCCTTCGGCCGATCCCGGATAATTGCATGAGCTTTGCCGATCTCGGCCTTTCCGACGAATTGCTCCGCGCCGTAGCCGACGCCGGCTATACCGAGCCGACCCCGGTTCAGGCGGCGGCGGTGACGCCGATCCTGATGAACCGCGATCTGATCGCGATCGCGCAGACCGGCACCGGCAAGACGGCGAGCTTCGTGCTGCCGATGATCGACATTCTCGCCCACGGCCGCTCCCGCGCGCGCATGCCGCGCTCGCTGATCCTGGAGCCGACGCGCGAGCTTGCCGCGCAGGTCGCCGAGAATTTCGAGAAATACGGCAAATATCACAAGCTCTCGATGGCGCTGCTGATCGGCGGCGTGCAGATGGGCGACCAGATCGCCGCGCTGGAGAAGGGCGTGGACGTGCTGATCGCCACGCCGGGTCGTCTGCTCGATCTGTTCCAGCGCGGCAAGATTCTGCTCACCGGCTGCTCGCTGTTCGTCATCGACGAGGCGGATCGGATGCTCGATATGGGCTTCATTCCGGATATCGAGGAAATCTGCACCAAGCTGCCCGCCCAGCGGCAGACCCTGCTTTTCTCCGCAACCATGCCGCCGCCGATCAAGAAGCTGGCGGACCGCTTCCTCCAGAACCCGAAGCAGATCGAGGTGGCTCGCACCGGCACCACCAACGAATCGATCGAGCAGGCATTGGTGCCGACCACTTCGCGGGCGAAGCGCGAGACGCTGCGCGGGCTGCTGCGCACCGAGGACATGCGCACCGCGATCATCTTCGCCAATCGCAAGACGACGGTGCGCGAGCTCGCCAAGTCGCTCCAGCGCTCCGGCTTCGCGGCGAGCGAGATCCACGGCGACATGGATCAATCCTCGCGCATCCGCGAGCTGGACCGCTTCAAGAAGGGCGAGATCAACATCCTCGTCGCCTCCGATGTCGCCGCGCGCGGGCTGGACATCAAAGGCGTGTCCCACGTCTTCAACTTCGATGCGCCCTGGCATCCGGACGATTATGTCCACCGCATCGGCCGCACCGGCCGGGCGGGCGCGACCGGCAAGGCGTTCACCCTCGTCACCGACGAGGATGCGGAGAACATCGCCAATATCGAGAAGCTGACCGGCCAGACCATCCCGCGCCTGGGTGTCGCCCCCACGACCGCGCCCGCCGCCAAGGCGAAGCCGAAGGAGCCCGCCGCGCCCGGGCAGGAGGCGCGGAAAGAGAGCGAGAAGCCCCGCAAGACGCGCGCTTCGGGGAAACCCGCGCCGAAAGCCCCCGCCTCCGCTCCTGCTCCCGATCGGCGTGAGAGCGCGGCGAGCGACTGGAACGGCCCGATCCCCGGCTTCCTCTCGGTGGGCGTCGAAGCCTGATTGGCGTTAGCCATTTTCTTAGACATTGTGATGTAGTAACGGGGGGTTAGGACAGCTCGCCCCACGCAGGGCGGCGCACGGCAAGGGGGCCGAAACAGGCGTGGCGGACGGGGCCGATCTGTTCGATCGCATCCGAAGGCTGCTCGATGAGAGCGGCCTCGATCCTACGCCTTCGCACTACGAATTCTTCTATCGCTATGTGACCGGGGCGGACCCGCAGCTCACCGAAGCCGTGGACGCGATCCGCCGCAGCGGCGGCGCGATCCGGGCGCGCACCATCGCGACGCTCCGACGCGAGCTTTACGGCATCGGATCGGTCGGCCGTCTGCTCGATGACGCCGAATCGCAACTCGAGCGCATGGGCAGCTATCTCGAGCAATCCGAAACCGATGCGCGCAGCTATCGTCACAAGCTGGGCGCGAGCCGAAGCCATCTCGACGCCACCACCGATTATGACCGTCAGCGCGCCATGCTCGCCGAGATGATCGAGGCGACCAACGCGATGCTCGACGCCACCGCCCAGCTCCAGAGCGAGCTCACCACCTCCTCGCGCGAGGTGGACAAGCTGCGCGCCGATCTGGAGATCGCGCGGGTGGAATCGCGCACCGATCCGCTGACCGGCCTCTTCAATCGCAAGGCGTGCATCGATTATCTCGAC
>DASSTK010000037.1:0-13299 GCA_035707945.1 Sphingomonas sp. | reverse complement strand
GGCGAGCCCAGCGGCGTGATGGCGAGGCCCTTGGCGGATCGTTCATATTCCGCGGGTGGATGGGCGACGACGCCGGGCGGCAGCGGCTTCTTCTCGTCCGCGCCGCCCCATTGCACGACATAATTATCCTGCACCCGCACCACGTTCGCGCCGTCGAACCAGCCGGCCCGCGCCAGCGCGCGGATATTGGCGACATGCACCGGCGCGAAACCGGGCGCGAGCTCGATCGCGACCCGCGCGCCGTTCGCCAGCGTCAGGATCAGCAGATCCTCCGGCGGAATCGGCCGCCACGCCGCGGCGGGCGCCCTCGCGACGATCTCGCCGGGAGAAGGCGGCACCGCGGGCGGAGGCGCGGCTCCGATCAGGGCGGCGGCGGAGACGGCAGCGGCGAGCGGGAGAGTGCGCATCGCCGCACCCTGCCATGCGCGGGCGGCTTGCGGAAGCCGGCGCGGCGCTGTAGTCGCCCCAGCGCACGGAGCGGTGGCCGAGTGGTCGAAGGCGCACGCCTGGAAAGTGTGTAGGGGTCCAAAGCTCCTCGAGGGTTCGAATCCCTCCCGCTCCGCCACATTTTTCATTTTGGGCGTGGAAGCCAAATGGCGGCGCTCCAATCCCTTAGCTGCATCGAGCATCGCCGCCGCTTCCAGAAACCCATGCTCTCCCTTCGCGCCCGCCCTTGACATTGGCTGCCCCCGCAATATCTGCCCGCGCAGATAATTTGGGGCGGAAGTCATGGCGGTGCTCAACCCGGAAGATTGTGTCGCTCAGCGATCACCCGCGCGGCTGATCAGGCGGTTGAGCAAGACGATGACGGCGCTGGTCGAGTCGCGGTTCGACGGGCGCGATCTCTCTTTTCCGCAATGGATCGCGCTCAAGGCGGTGCGGGATGGCCTCGTCCGCAACGCCGGCGAGCTGGCACGCGAACTCGGCATCACCACCGGCGCCACCACGCGTCTGATCGACGGGCTGGAGGAGCGGGGGCTGCTCTGCCGCGATCGCGCCTGCGCGGATCGACGCGTGGTGCAGCTGGCGGTGACGGAGGAGGGCCGGAGCGCGGTGGCCGAGTTGATGGGCCATGTGGTCGGCGCCTGGAACGATGTCGTCGCCGACATCGACCAGGCCGAGGTGGAGGCGATGGCCGCGACCGCCCGCAAGATGCTGGAGGCGGCCGAGCGCCTGTTCTGTGCGAACGACGCTTCTGCCGCCAATCGGGAGTCGCTGCTGTGAAGTCCGTCCATGCCATGCCCGCGGCCGCGGCGCTGCTGCTCGCCGGTTGCGCCGCCGTTCCGCACGAGGCGCCTCGGGTGGCGCAGGTGCGGCCCGCTTCCCTCGGCCTCGCTTCCGATGCGCCGGCGATCGCGGCCGACTGGTGGACCACGTTCGGCGATCCGCAGCTCGATCGGCTGATCGCGACGGGGTTGGCCGGCAATCCGTCGCTGGCGGGCGCGCTCGCCCGCGTCCGCGCCGCCGAGGCGGCGGTGGGCGTCGCCCGCGCCGATCAGTCGCCGCAGGTCACGGCGGACGGCCAGGCGCTCTACCAGCGCTTCAGTGAGCATTATATCTACCCGCCGCCCTATGCCGGCACTCGACGCTGGACGCCGACGCTCCAGGCCAATCTCGATTGGAACCTCGATCTGTTCGGCCGTCAGCGCGCGATGGTGGAGCAGGCGAGCGCCGGCGCCGAGGCGGCGCGGCTCGATGCGGCCGCGGCGCGGCTCACCATCTCCACCTCGATCGCCGAAACCTATATCGGTCTCGCGCGCGCCGAACGGCAGATCACGGTCGCCGACGGGTTCGTGAAGACGCGGCGGCAGGCGCTCGATCTCACCCGTTCGCGCATCCGCAACCAACTCGCCAGCCAGTTCGAGCTCAAGCAGACCGAGACATTGCTCGCCGAGGCGGAGCAGGCGCGCACCCGCGCCACGGCGGGACGCGATGTGCTGGTCCATGCGCTCGCGGCGCTGGTGGGACGGGGAGCGGATTTCTACGGGCAAGTGACTCCGCCGACGCTGGCGCTGGGCTCTCCGCCGTCCGTGCCGGAAGTCCTTCCCGCCGATCTGCTCGGTCGCCGGCCCGATCTGCTGGCGGGGCAGGCGCGGATCGACGCGGCGGCGGCGGGCCGCAAGGTCGCGCGCGCCGATTTCCTGCCCAACGTCAGCATCCAGGCGCTCGCCGGGCTCGCCTCGATCGGGCTCGGCAATTTCTTCGGGTTGAGCTCGGGCGTCTATGGGGCCGGCCCGGCGATCCACCTGCCGATCTTCGAAGGCGGCAAGCTTCGCGCCCGGTACAAGGGCGCCACCGCCGATCTCGACAAGGCCGTCGCCGATTATGACGAGGCGGTGCTTACCGCCATGCGTCAGGCGGCCGACGCGGTGACGCAGGTGCGCGCCGCCGACACGGATCTCGCCGAACAGCGCCGCATCGTCGCGGGCCTGCGGGACACCGTGCATCTCGATCAGGTGCGCGTCTCCACCGGGCTCGGCTCTCGGCTCGACGCCATCGATTCGGGCTTCCGCCTGCTCGAGGCGGAGCAGGCGCTGGTCGATCTCCAGGCCCAGGCGCTCACCCGCCGCATCCAGCTCGTCGCCGCGCTCGGCGGCGGTTTCGATCCCACCCGGCCGCTCCGGACGGCCTCCGCTTCGGATACTCAGCCATGACCGACAACAGCGCTCCTTTCGATCGCGACGAGCAGGCGGACGCCGAAGCGCCCGACGGCGGACCCGCCGCCGCGCCCGCCGCGCCTCCAGCGCCGCCCGCCCCCGCGCCGGAGCCGCGTTCGCGCGCGCGCCGGATCGGGTTTCTCGTGCTGGGCGCGGTCGTGCTGATCGCCGCCATCGTCTATGGCGTCAGCCGCCTGCTCGCGCCGCCCGGCGAGAGCACGGACGACGCCTATGTCGGCGGCAATGTCGTGGCGATCACCGCGCGCGAGGCGGGCACGGTGCTTTCCATCCATGCCGACAACACCCAGGCGGTGAAGCGCGGCCAGACCCTGATCGAGCTCGATCCGGCGGTGGCCGACGTCGCGCTCGCCTCCGCCGAGGCCGATCTCGGCCGCGCCGTGCGCTCGGTGCGCTCGGATCGGTCGAGCGTGGACCAGGCTTCCGCCGAGATCGCCTCCGCCGAGGCCGATCTCGCCAAGGCGGAGAATGATTATCGCCGCCGCAAGGCCGCCGCCGCCGACGGAGCGGTGTCGGGCGAGGAGGTGAGCCATGCCGCCGACGCCGTCACCACCGCGCGCGCCGCGCTGAACCTCGCCCGGGCCAAGCGGGCCGAGGCGGCGAGCTCGGTGGAGGGAACCAGCGTCGCCGACAATCCGGCGGTGCTCGCCGCGATCGCCGCCGTGCGCCGCGCCGCGATCGATCGCGCCTATATGACGATCAAGGCCCCCCTGTCCGGCGTGGTGGCGCAGCGCACCGTGCAGCTCGGGCAGCGGGTCGCGCCGGGCACGCCGCTGATGGCGGTGGTGCCGCTCAATTCGCTCTGGATCGACGCCAATTTCCGCGAGACCCAGCTTGCTCATCTGCGGGTCGGCCAGCCCGCGACCATCACCGCCGACGTCTATGGCGGCGCCGTGACCTTCCACGGCCATGTGCTGGGCCTGGGGGCGGGGAGCGGCAGCGCCTTCTCGTTGCTGCCGCCGCAGAACGCTTCCGGCAACTGGATCAAGATCGTCCAGCGCGTGCCCGTGCGCATCGCGCTCGATCCTGCGGAGCTGCGCAAGCACCCGCTGCGCATCGGGCTTTCGGTGAAGGTGGAGGTCAATACCAGCGATCGCTCCGGCCCGATGGTCGCGGCCAGCGCGCCGCCCGCGGGCCAGCCGGAGCAGAGCCTGGACGGCGGCCCGGAAATCGATGCCCGCATTCGCCGGATCATCGCCGCCAATCTCGGCCGGAGCGGCGCGCGGTGAGCGACGCCGCCACGGCGGACGACCAGCCCGCGCCGCTTGCCGGCGTCACGCTGGGCGTCACCTCGATCGCGCTGGCGCTCGGCACCTTCATGCAGGTGCTGGACGGCACCATCGCCAATGTCTCGTTGCCCACCATAGCCGGCAATCTCGGCGTCTCGACCGACAGCGGCACCTGGATCATCACCTCCTTCGCGGTGGCGAACGGGGTGACGGTGCCTTTGACCGGCTGGCTGATGGCGCGTTTCGGGGTGGTGCGCACCTTCACCGCCTCGGTCATCGCGTTCACCATCGCCTCCTTCCTGTGCGGGATCGCCTGGAGCCTGCCTTCGCTGATCCTGTTCCGGATCCTTCAGGGCGCGGTCTCCGGGCCGATGATCCCGGGCAGCCAGGCGCTGCTGATCGCCATCTTCCCGGCCCACAAGCGGGGCACCGCGCTCGCCATCTGGTCGATGACGACGCTGATCGCGCCGGTGCTGGGGCCGGTGCTGGGCGGCTATATCTCGGACAATTATCACTGGGGCTGGATCTTCCTGATCAACGTGCCGATCGGGTTCATCGCCGGCGCGATCACCTGGCGCTCGCTCGCCAGCCGCGAGACGCCGACGCGCAAGCTGCCGATCGACACGGTGGGGCTGCTGCTGCTCGCCTTCTGGGTGTTCAGCCTTCAGACCGTGCTCGATCTCGGCAAGAATCGGGACTGGTTCCACGATACGATGATCGTGGCGCTGGCGGTCTGCGCCGCGATCGGCTTCGCCGCCTGGATGATCTGGGAGCTGACCGAGCGCCATCCGGCGGTGGACCTCAGCCTGTTCAAGGGCCGCAACTTCGCGCTCGGCACGCTGGCGCTGTGCCTGGGCTACGCCACCTTCTTCGCCAACAACCTGCTACTGCCGCTCTGGCTTCAGGAGCAGATGGGCTACACCGCCACCTGGGCGGGGTTCGTGGCGGCGCCGAGCGGGATCGTGGCGGTGCTCGCCACGCCCATCTTCGCGCGCATGAAGATCGATCCGCGATGGCTGGCCACGATCGCCTTCCTCGCCTTCGCCTCCTCCTACTTCATGCGATCGCACTACACGCCGGATGCGACCTTCTGGGTGCTGACTTTCCCGCTGCTGCTGCAGGGATTGGGAATGAGCCTGTTCTTCGTCCAGCTCATCACCATCTCGTTCGACGGTCTGCCGCCCGAGCGCCTGCCTTCGGCGAGCGGCATCTCCAACTTCGCGCGCATCACCGCCGGCAGCTTCGCTGCCTCGCTCATCACCACCTTTTGGGATCGGCGCGAGGCGCTGCACCAGGCGCGGCTGGCCGAAGTGGGAAGCCCTTTCTCCCCTGTTTACCGGCACGCGACCGATCAGCTTCAGGCGCTCGGCATGAACCCGCTCCAGGCGGCGGGCGCGGTGATGCGCCAGATCGTCAACCAGGCCTATCTGCTCTCCTCGCTGGAGCTGTTCTGGATCTGCGGCTGGATGACGGCGGCGATGATCGTGGTCGTCTGGTTCACCCGCAAGCCGGTGCCCAGCGGGCATGTCGTGGCGGCGGATTAAACCGCAGACTCAACCCTGTGCGTCGAGGGCGTAACCGGCCGAACGGACGGTGCGGATCAGATCGGGGCGGCCGCCTTCGTTGAGCGCCTTGCGCAAGCGGCGGATATGGACGTCGACGGTGCGCGGCTCGATCTCGGCGTCGTGCGGCCAGACCAGATCGAGCAGCCGCTCGCGCGAGAAGACGCGGCCGGGATGCTCGATCAGTTGCCGGAGCAGGCGGAACTCGGTGGGGCCGAGCGCGACCGCCTCATCGCCGCGGCGAACCTTGTGGGCGGCGACGTCCAGCTCGAGATCGGCATAGCTCAACAGCTCGCCCGCCAACGCCGGCCGCACGCGCCGCAGCACGGCGGCGACGCGGGCCATCAGCTCGCGCGGAGAAAAGGGCTTGGTGACATAATCGTCCGCGCCCGTCTCCAGCCCGCGCACCCGATCGCTCTCCTCGCCGCGCGCGGTCAGCATGATGATCGGCACGTTGGCGGTGGCGGGCTTGCGGCGGAGCCGGCGGCACACCTCGATTCCCGACACGCCCTCTATCATCCAGTCCAGGATCACCACGTCAGGCGCGATCTCGTCGGCGAGCAGCAGCGCCTCCTCGCCGTCGGCGGTGCGGTGGACGACGAACTCCTCGCGCTCGAAATGCCAGATCAGAAGCTCGGCGAGCGTCTTGTCGTCCTCGACGAGAAGAAGGGTCTTGGCCGTCATCGCGCCGCCGCCGGATCGAGCCCGCGCGGCCGTTCGGGCGGGCGCTCGCCGGTCGCGGCGAAATAGACCATCTCGGCAATGTTGGTGGCGTGATCGCCGATCCGCTCGATATTCTTGGCGACGAACAGCAGGTGGGCGGAAGGCCCGATCAGATGCGGGTTCTCCATCATGTGGGTGAGCAGCGCGCGGAAGATGCTGTTGTAATAATCATCGACCAGCCGATCGCCCGCGCACACGGCGAGCGCCTTCTCCGCATCGCGGGCGACGAAGGCGTCCAGCGTCTCGCGCACCTGCTCGGCGGCGATGCGCGCCATTTCTGGCAGCAGCGCGATCGGCTCCATGCCGCCGACCTGCTCCATGAGCGGCGCGCGCTTGGCGATATTCTTGGCGTAATCCCCGATCCGCTCGACCACGCCGGTGATCTTGAGCGCGGCGACCGCCTCGCGCAGATCGTCCGCCATCGGCGCGCGGCGCGCGATCAGCTCGATGATGCGCTGCTCGGCCTCGGCCTCCATCGCGTCCAGCCTCCGATCCTGCTCGACGACGCGGGCCGCGCCTTCCAGATCACGCTGCATCAGGCAGCGGATCGATTCGCGGATCGCCTCCTCGGCCAGCCCGCCCATCTCGCTGATGAGCGCGCGGACGCGATCCCGTTCCTCGTCGAAAGCCTTGAGCGTGTGGGCGGCGGAATCCATGCTGCTCTCCTCAGCCATAGCGGCCGGTGATGTAATCCTGCGTGCGCGTTTCGCGCGGATTGGTGAAGATGCGCGCGGTTTCGTCAACCTCGATCAGCCGTCCCATATGGAAGAAGGCGGTGCGCTGCGAGACGCGCGCGGCCTGCTGCATATTATGGGTGACGATCACAATGGTGAAGCGCTCGCTCAGTTCCTGGATCAGCTCCTCGATCCGCGCGGTGGCGATCGGATCGAGCGCGGAGGTCGGCTCGTCGAGCAGCAGGATTTCGGGGCGGACGGCGATGGTGCGGGCGATGCACAGCCGCTGCTGCTGCCCGCCCGAGAGCGCGAGCGCGCTTGTGTTCAGCTTGTCCTTCACCTCGTTCCACAAGGCGGCCTGGCGCAGCGCGTCCTCGATCCGGTCGGCGGCCTCCGATTTCGACAACCGCTCATAATGCGACAGCGCGAAACCGACATTGTCGCGGATCGATGAGGCGAAGGGGGTCGGCTTCTGGAACACCATGCCGACGCGGCGGCGCAGATCGGCGAGATCGGCGCCGGGGGCGAGGATGTCGCTCCCGTCGATCAGGATGCTCCCTTGCGCGCGCTGCTCGGGATAGAGCGCATAGATGCGGTTCAATGTGCGGAGCAGCGTCGATTTGCCGCACCCCGACGGCCCGATGATCGCTGTCACCGCGCTGGCGGGAATGGCGAGATCGACGGCGTGGAGCGCCTGGCTCGCGCCGTAGAAGAAATCGAGATCGCGGACCTCGATCTTGGGCGCGCGATCCGCCTCGACGCGCGCGGATACGGGCGCGGAGGCAAGCAGGCTATCGTTCATCCGTGTCGTCCCTTTCGCGCGGCGAGCCGCACCAGCAGGCTCAGCGCCAGCACGAAGGCGGTGAGCACCAGCGCGCCCGCCCAGGCGAGCGCGTGCCATTGGTCGTAGGGGCTCATCGCATATTGGAAGATCACCACCGGCACGTTGGCGAGCGGGCGGTTGAGGCTCGCGCTCCAGAACTGGTTGTTGAGCGCGGTGAACAGCAAAGGCGCCGTCTCGCCCGCGATCCGGGCGAGGCCGAGCAGAACGCCGGTGGTGATGCCGCTCATCGCCGCCTTCATCAGGATGCGCGCCGTCACCTTCCAGCGCGGCAGGCCGAGCGCGAAGGCGGCTTCGCGCATCCTGTCCGGCACCAGCCGCAGCGCCTCGTCGCTGGTCCGCACCACCACGGGGATCAGGATGATCGCCAGCGCAAGCGCCCCGGCGAACCCGGAGAAATGTCCGCTCGGGCGCACCACCAGTTCGTAGACGAACAGGCCGATCACGATCGAGGGCGCGCTCAGCAGGATATCGTTGACGAAGCGGACGGCGGCGGCGAGCCGGGTGTGGCGGCCCTGCTCGGCGAGATAGACGCCGGCGGCGAGCCCGATCGGCGCGCCGATGGCGAGCGCCAGCAGCACCATCACCGCGCTGCCGTAAAAGGCGTTGGCGAGCCCGCCTTCCGCGCCCGGCGGCGGCGTCATTTGGGTGAACAGCGCGGGGCCGATCGCGGCCGCGCCCTTGCTGATCGTCGTCCACAGGATCGAGGCGAGGCAGGCGAGGCCGAAGGCGGTCGCCAGCCCGGCGAAACACAGGGCGACGATGTCGGCGAGCCGGCGGCGGAACAGGATCCAGCGCATCGTCAGTGCGCCCTGCCCAGCGTGCGGTCCATCCGCCGCAGCATCAGCTTGGCGGCGGCGAGGACGAGGAAGGTGACGACGAACAGCAGGAAGGCGAGCGCGATCAGCGCCGAGCGATAGAGCGCGGTATCGGCCTCGGTGAACTCGTTGGCGATGGCGGCGGCGATCGAGTTGCCCGGCATCAGCAACGAGGCGGACAGATCGTGCGCATTGCCCAGCACGAAGGTGACGGCCATCGTCTCGCCGAGCGCGCGGCCGAGCCCGAGGAAAATCGCCCCGACGATCGCCGAGCGGGTGTGCGGCAGCGTCACCCGGCGCAGAATCTCCCAGCGGGTCGCGCCCAGCGCCACCGCCGCCTCCTTGAGCGGCGCGGGCACGGCGGCGAACACGTCGCGCGCCACCGCGGCGATGAAGGGCACGATCATGATGCCGAGCACCAGCCCGGCGGTGAGCATCCCGATCCCGATCGGCGGGCCGGAGAAGAGCGGCCCGATCAGCGGCGCGAGGCCGAGATGGTCGGCAAGCCACGGCTCTACATAGGCCGCCATGAACGGCGCGAGCACGAACAGCCCCCACATGCCGTAGATGATGCTCGGCACAGCGGCGAGCAGCTCGATCGCGACGCCGATCGGCCCGCGCGCGCGCGGCGGCGCGATATCGGTGAGGAACAGCGCGATGCCGAGGCTGACGGGCACCGCGATCACGAGCGCGATCGCCGAGCTTACCAGGGTTCCGTAAATCGCCACCAGCGCGCCGAATTGCCCGCCCGCCGGATCCCAAGCCGTGCTGGTGAGAAAACCCGGCCCGAACGTCTCGAAAGCCAGACGCCCGCCCCACGCCATCGACGCCGCGATGGCGAGGAGCAGGATCAGCACCAGCCAGGCCGCCCCCCGCGTGACGAGCCCGAACAGCGCGTCACGCGGGGAACCGGCCGAACGAACGCGGGCCGGGAAAAGCGCGGCCGCCGTCACTTGATCGCGGCCGCCATATAGGCTTCCACCTGCTTCACCAGCGAGGCGGGCAGCGGCACATAATCGAGCTTCTGCGCCTGCTTCTGCCCCTTCTCCAGCGACCAGCGGAAGAAATCGAGCGCCGCCTTGCTGCGCGCCTCGTCCTTCGGCTGCTTGTGCATCAGCACGAAGGTGGTGGCGGTGATCGGCCAGGCGTCCGCGCCGGGCGCGTTGGTCATCACCAGATGGAAATCCTGCGCGTGCGCCCAGTCCGCGCTCGCCGCGGCGGCCTGAAAGCTGGCGCTGCTCGGCGCGACGAAGTTGCCGGCGGCGTTTTGCACCGACGCCCAGCTCATGCCGTTCTGGAGGACATAGGCATATTCGACATAGCCGATCGCGTTGGGGATCTGGCGGATATAGGCGGCGACGCCTTCATTGCCCTTGCCGCCCACGCCGGTCGGCCACGAAACCGAGGTGCCCTCGCCGGGGCCGCTCTTCCACGCCGGGCTGATCTGGCTCAGATAATGCGTCCAGTTGAAGCTGGTGCCCGAGGCGTCCGAACGGTGGACCACCGCGATCTTCGCGGCCGGCAGCTTGAGGCCGGGGTTGAGCTTGACGATCGAGGGATCGCTCCATTGCGTGATCCGGCCGGCGAAGATGTCGGCCAGCATCGGGCCGGTGAGGCGGAGCTTGCCGGGCTCGACGCCGCTGATGTTGACCACCGGCACCACGCCGCCGATCACCGCCGGAAACTGGGCGAGGCCGGAGGCGGCGAGCTCCTGGGGATCGAGCGGCTTGTCGCTCGCGCCGAAATCGACGGTGCCCGCCTTGATCTGCGAGATGCCGCCGCCCGATCCGATCGACTGGTAATTGACTTGGGCGCCGGTCTGCTTGCCGTAATCGGCCGCCCAGGCCGAGAGCACCGGATAGATGAAGGTGGAGCCGGCGCCGGTGATGGCCTGCGCCGCGCGGGCCTTATTGCCGCCGTTCGCGGGGGCGTTTTCCTTGCCGTGGCAACCGGCCAGCGTGAGCGCGGCGGCCCCCACCACGATCGAGAGAGTCTTCAAAACGTCCTCCGTCGGTAGTTTCGAGAGGAGGCGTTAGAAGCGGCGCGCGATGCTTTCGTGACGCGCGCGTTACACTTTCGTGACGGCGGTTTCGGCGGGGAGGAGGATGGTGACGGTGGTGCCCGCGCCCAGCCTGCTGGCGATGTCGAGCCGCCCGCGATGGCGCTCGACGATATGCTTGACGATGGCGAGTCCGAGGCCGGTGCCGCCGAGCGCGCGGCTTCGGCTCGAATCGATGCGGAAGAAGCGCTCGGTGAGGCGGGGAATGAGTTCGGCCGGAATCCCTTCGCCCTCGTCGGCGACGGAAAGGCCGACCATCTCGCCTTCGCGCGCCAGCGTCACCGTCACCGGGGTCCCCGCCCGCCCGTAGCGCAGCGCGTTGGCGACGAGATTGTCGAGAACCTGGAGCAACTGGCCGCCGTCGCCGACGACCGGCGGCAGATCGGGGGCGGCGACGAGGCGCAGATCGCTGCCCCGTTCGTCGGCGGCGCGGCGATGCTCGGCCAGCACCTGTTCGGCGAGCGCGGGCAAAGCCACCCGCCCGGTCGGCGCGCTGAACCGCTCCGCCTCGATTCGCGAGAGCGAGATCAGATCCTCCACCACCCGCTGCATCCGCCGCGCTTCATCATGGAGGATGCCGAGGAAACGGTGGCGGGTCGCCTCGTCGATTGCCGCCCCCTGCTCGCGCAGCGTCTCGGCATAGCCGACGATGGTGGCGAGCGGGGTGCGCAGCTCGTGGCTGGCATTGGCGACGAAATCGACCCGCATCCGCTCGGCGGCGTAGGCGGCGCTGCGGTCGATCAGCCGGGCGAAGCGCGCGCCTCCCGGCAGCGGCGCGACCTGGAGCAGCCAGTGCCGTTCCGCGCCGCGGAGCCCGACAAGCTCGGTCTCGCCCGTCTCGCTTTCGGGATCGGTCAACCGGGCGATCGCGGCGGGGTGGCGGATCGCCAGCCGCACGTCGCGTCCGTCGATCCTATCGCCCAACAGCGCGCGCGCCGCCGCGTTGCTCGCCCGCACCAGCCCGTCCTCGACGATCAGGCTCGCCTCCGCCAGCCCTTCGATCAGCGCCTTCAGCCGGTCCGCGCGCGGCACGCCGTCACACGTCGAGATTGGCGACCGAGAGCGCATTCTCCTGGATGAACTCGCGGCGCGGCTCCACCACATCGCCCATCAGGCGGGTGAAGATCTCGTCGGCGACATCGGCCTGCGAAACCTCCACCTTGAGCAGCGAGCGGTTGGCGGGATCGAGCGTCGTCTCCCAGAGCTGCTCGGCGTTCATCTCGCCCAGCCCCTTGTAGCGGGAGATGGCGAGGCCCTTGCGCCCGGCGGCGAACACCGCCTCCAGCAGTTCGGAGGGGCGGCCGACCGCCACGCTCTTGGGATCGGCGGGCGCGTCCTCCTCCTCGCCTTCGGCGCGCTCGACCGTCTTGATCGACACGAGCCGCGAAGGCGTGGCGTAAGCCTCCGCCTGCTCGGCGGCGAGCGCGTGCAGCTTGCGCGCCTCGGCCGAGCCCAGGAAAGCGGCGGCGACGACATGGTGATCGGAAACGCCGCGCCATTTGCGGATCAGATGATAGCCGCCCTCGGCCGAAGCCTCGCCGGTCCACTCCGCTTCCGGATCGGCGCGGCCCAGCCATTCGGCGACGGCGGCGGCCGCCGCCCGGCGGTCCACATCGGGGGCGAGCGCGCCGGTCAGCGCCAGCGCCTCGATCATGGCG
Organism: Sphingomonas sp.; assembly: GCA_035707945.1. GTDB lineage: Bacteria > Pseudomonadota > Alphaproteobacteria > Sphingomonadales > Sphingomonadaceae > Solisphingomonas. The sequence continues at coordinate 1,060 of DASSTK010000037.1, read as the reverse complement.
GGATCATAGCGACGCGGCACATAGGACATCAGCGTCCGCATCCGCCGCGCATGGTCGATCAGCGATTTGAGATCGGCCCCGCTGCGGCGGCCCTCGGCGGTATCGAGCGCCATCGTCGCGACGCCCGCCTCGACCAGATATTCGTCGAGCGCCGCCTGATCCTTGAGATACACCTCCGAACGCCCCTTGCTCACCTTGTAGAGTGGCGGCTGGGCGATGAAGAGATGCCCGCGCGTGATGAGTTCCGGCATCTGCCGATAGAAGAAGGTCAGGAGCAGCGTGCGGATATGCGCGCCGTCCACGTCGGCGTCCGTCATGATGACGATCTTGTGGTAGCGCAGCTTCTCGATGTTGAAATCGTCGCGCCCGATGCCGGTGCCGAGCGCCTGGATCAGCGTGCCGACCTCCTTGGACGAGAGCATCCGATCGAAGCGCGCGCGCTCCACGTTCAGGATCTTGCCTTTGAGCGGCAGGATCGCCTGATTGTGGCGGTTGCGCCCCTGCTTGGCCGATCCGCCGGCCGAATCGCCCTCGACCAGGAACAGCTCGGACTTGGCGGGATCGCGCTCCTGACAGTCGGCGAGCTTGCCGGGCAGCGAGGCGATGTCCATCGCGCCCTTGCGGCGGGTGAGGTCGCGCGCTTTCCGCGCCGCCTCGCGCGCGGCGGCCGCGTCGATGATCTTCTGGACCACGCTTTTGGCGTGCGCCGGATTTTCCTCCAGCCATTCGGCGAGCTTGTCCGCCATCAGGCTTTCCAAGGGCTGACGCACCTCGGAGGAAACCAGCTTGTCCTTGGTCTGGCTCGAGAACTTCGGGTCCGGCAGCTTGACCGAGACGATCGCGGTCAGCCCCTCGCGCATATCGTCGCCGGTGAGGCTGACCTTCTCCTTCTTGAGCAGGCCCGACTTGTCCGCATAATTGTTGAGCGTGCGGGTCAACGCCGCGCGGAAGGCGGCGAGATGGGTGCCGCCGTCGCGCTGCGGGATGTTGTTGGTGAAGGCGAGGACGTTCTCGTAATACGAGTCGTTCCACTCCAGCGCGACCTCGATGCCGATGTCGT
>DASSTK010000036.1:0-5385 GCA_035707945.1 Sphingomonas sp. | reverse complement strand
GGCGAGCATCAATTCGGTCTCGACCGTTTCGGCATCGGCGATCGGATCGACCTTGCCCTCGACGTGCGTCACCTCGCCCTCGAAGCAGCGCAGCACATGGATGATCGCGTCCACCTCGCGGATATTGGCGAGAAACTGGTTGCCCAGCCCTTCGCCTTTGGACGCGCCGCGCACCAGCCCGGCGATGTCGACGAAACCGAGCTGCGTTTCGATCACCTTGGCCGAATGGGCGATCCGCGCCAGCTCCTGGATGCGCGGATCGGGCACGGCGACCTGGCCGACATTGGGTTCGATCGTGCAGAAGGGATAATTGGCGGCCTGCGCGGCGGCCGTCTCGGTCAGCGCGTTGAAGAGGGTCGACTTGCCGACGTTCGGCAGGCCGACGATGCCGCAGCGGAAACCCATCACCGATCCTTCTTGATTACGCCTTGCCGGCGCTCATGCGTTGCGCGGCGATATGACGACGAACCGGCGTCCGGGCAAGCATGGCCGCCCCGGCTTGCCTTCGCGGGCGTTTCCGCCTAAGCGGCGCGGCTTGCCGGCAGGGTCATCCCTGGAGGCCTGTTCGGCATGTCCTGAATGTTTTTTGGAGAAGAACGATGAGCGATCTGCTGACGCTGTCGGCCGAGCCGCGCGATCGGGCTGGCAAGGGAGCCTCCCGTCACCTGCGCCGCGAAGGCCGCGTGCCTGCCGTGATCTACGGCGACAAGAAGGAGCCTCTGGCGGTTCACCTGAACGAGCGCGAGCTCGTCAAGGCGCTGGGCACCGGGCACTTCATGAACTCGGTGGTGATGATCGACGCCGGCGGCGCGGCCACCCGCACCCTGCCCAAGGACGTGCAGTTCCATCCCGTCACCGATCGCCCGCTGCATGTCGATTTCCTGCGCATCGGCGAGCATTCGACCGTGCATGTCAACGTGCCGCTGCGCTTCACGGATGAGGAGCTGGCCCCCGGCATCAAGCGCGGCGGCGTGCTCTCGGTCGTCCGTCACGAGGTGGAGCTGATCGTCGATGCGGCCAACATCCCCGATGAGATCGTCGTCACGCTGAAGGGCTATGAAGTGGGCGATTCGATCCACATCTCGGCCGTCGCGCTGCCCGAAGGCGCGAAGCCCGCGATCGACGACCGCGACTTCACCATCGCCACCATCACCGCGCCCTCCGCGCTCAAGTCGCAGGAAGGCGAGGCGACGGCCGAGGGCGAGTCCGAAGGCGAAGCCGAGGGCGAGTAAGCCGCACTCTCCCCTCAGTGCCGTCATGCCAGCGAAAGCTGGCATCTCGTAGGGAGGACAGCCTCCGCCTCACGAGACCCCAGCTTCCACTGGGGTGACGGACGGGGATGAGAGCGGGAAGTAGAAAAGCCGGGAGGGGCATCGATGCAGCTCTGGGTCGGCCTCGGCAATCCCGGCGCGCAATATGCGCTCAATCGGCACAATGTCGGCTTCATGGCCGTGGACGCCATCGCCGAGGTCCACGGTTTCGAACCCTGGAAGAAGCAATTCCGCGGCTGGACGTCGCTCGGCCGCCTCGGCGCCGAGCGCGTGCTGCTGCTCAAGCCCGCCACCTTCATGAACGACAGCGGCGTTTCGGTGGGGGAGGCGCTGCGCTTCTACAAGCTCGGGCTCGATGCGCTCACCGTCTTCCATGACGAGCTCGATCTTGCGCCTTGGCGGATCAAGGTGAAGACCGGCGGGGGCGCCGCCGGGCATAACGGGCTGCGCTCGCTCGATCAGCATATCGGCCAGGATTATCGCCGCGTCCGCTTCGGCATCGGCCACCCCGGCCACAAGGATCGGGTGCTCGGCTATGTGCTCGGCAATTATCCCCGAGCCGAGATGGATCCGCTCGCCGATCTGCTGGGCGCGGTCGCGGCCGAAGCGCCCCGGCTCGCGGCGGGGGATGAGGCGCGCTTCATGAACGAAGTGGCGCTACGTCTCGAACATCTACAAAGATGATGTCGGCCGATAATATAAGTTACTCTGCATTGATCAAAAATAAACCCTTTAATCCTTTCATCGTTTTTACCGGTCATCTTTCTCTTGAACAGGAACAACCGTCCAGGGGCGCGGTTGAGGGCTGGATCCGGCAAGGGAGTCCAGCCATGTTCATGCACAACAAACGCCTGCAATATACCGTGCGGGTGGACGAGCCCAATCCGGCGCTCGGCTCGCTCATCCTCGAGCAGTTCGGCGGTCCCGACGGCGAGCTCGCCGCCGCCATGCGCTATTTCACGCAAGGGCTCGGCGAGGGCGATCCCGGCCGCAAGGACATGCTGATGGACATCGCCACCGAGGAGCTGAGCCACCTGGAGGTGGTCGGCTCGATCGTGGCGATGCTCACCAAGGGCGCGAAGGCCGAACTCTCCGAAGCGGAGATGGAGGAGACTGAGCTTTATATGGCCGTCAACGCCGGCGGCGACAGCCACACCCAGTCGATCCTCTACGGCGGCGGGCCGGCGCTCACCAACTCCTCCGGTGTGCCGTGGACCTTCGCCTATGTCGACAGCCGTGGCGATCCGACCTGCGATCTACGCTCCAACATCGCCGCGGAGGCGCGCGCCAAGATCATTCTACGAGCGGCTGATCAACATCACCGACGATCCGGGCGTCAAGGAGGCGCTCGGCTTCCTGATGACGCGCGAGGTGGCGCACCAGAAGAGCTTCGAGAAGGCGCTCTATTCGATCAAGGACAATTTCCCGCCGGGCAAGCTGCCGGGGATCGAGAAATACGCCAGCATCTACGTCAACACGTCACAGGGGGACGGCGACATGGAAGGGCCGTGGAACAGCGGCGAGCAATGGGAGCGGATCGACGATATCGCCGCCCACCTGCCGGTCGACGGCAAGAGCAACGGCAAGCCGACCGTCGAGCTGACCGATGAGGAGCAGGAATGCGTCGAGCAGATGGACGCGCGCCTCGCTTCGCAGCCGAGCGATCCGCTGACCGGGGCCGAACTCGGCGCGGGCCCGGGCGCGGGCCGCACCGGCAAGGGCGACAAGGGCGGCGCAGCCGATATCGAAGAAGCGTCCGAGCAGGCGCGCGCAATGTCCTTCTGACACCCGGAGACACGATATGACCGCCAATGACACGATCCGCGACCAGTTCGTCACCGGCCTCATGGATGCGCACGCGCTCGAACATCAGGCGCTGGCGCTGATGGATCGCCAACTCGATCATCTCGCCCATTATGCCGAGGTGGAGAACCGCATGCGCGAGCATCGCGGCGAGACGGAACGGCAGATCGACCGGCTTGAGCAGATACTGAAAAGCCTCGACGAGAGCCACTCCTCCTTCAAGGATGCGACGATGGCGCTCGGGGGCAACCTCGCCGCGATGGGGCACATGTTCGCGGCGGACGAGATCATCAAGAACAGCTTCGCCAACTGCGCATTCGAGAGTTACGAGGCGGCGAGTCACAAGGTGCTGATTCCACCCGCGCCATAAGCGGGTCGATTGCTGTCTCCACGGAAATAGAGCCTGATTTCGAACAGCCTAAGGGTTGCTATCGCGTTCCGCGCTATTCACAAATGACATGGGAGGGGGCTCGCCATGTCATCGTTTTTCGAACAGCCCGTTTTGAACTCGCCCTACGAGCGGCCGAGCCGGCATTGGGAGCTCGACGGCAACGGACAGCCCACGAACGTCATCGTGGCGTCCCGGCGCGGCAGCTCACTCGTGTCGCCCATCCCCAAGGCGCGAAAGAGCCGCGGCGGCGCACAGGCCGGGCTGTTCGCCGGCGGCGATGAAGCCGCGCCGGAGCAGGAATACAACCCGACCGAGACGATCAACGGCATCCGCTCCGCCGTGGAGAGCTGGCGTGCGCTGCCGGAAAGCCAATGGCAGGTGACGCCCGAGACGGCGCGCTTGCTTCGACACTGGCGCAGCGACGCATTCAGCAATCAGCGGCCGTTCTTCTGCCAGGTAGAGGCGGTCGAAACGGTGATCTGGCTCACCGAGGTCGCGCCGAAAGCATCAGCACAAGGCCGCCGATTCTGGGCGCATCTCGAGGCGGCGAACTTCGCTTCCAACCCCGATCTTCTGCGCCTGGCCCTCAAGCTGGCGACCGGCGCGGGCAAGACGACCGTGATGGCGATGCTGATCGCCTGGCAGACGGTCAACGCCGTCCGCCATCCCGATTCCAGGCGCTTCTCGAAGGGATTCCTGATCGTCGCGCCAGGCATCACGATCAAGCACCGCCTGCGCGTGCTGCAACCCAACGATCCCGACAGCTATTATCGCTCGCGTGAGATCGTGCCGGAGGACATGCTGGGCGATCTCGGCCGCGCCAAGATCGTCATCACCAACTACCATGCCTTCAAGCGCAAGTCCGAGCTCGGCCTCAATCGGGTGCAGGAAGCGGCTCTCGGCACGCGCGACAAGCCCGAAACGGATGGCGCACTGATCCGCCGCGTCGCGGGCGAGCTGATGGGCATGAAGAACATCGTCGTGCTCAACGACGAGGCGCATCATTGCTACCGCGAGCGGCCGCTCTCTGAGGAGGAACGGCGCGACCTCAAGGGCGACGCGCTGAACGAAGCCAAGGAAGCCAACGCGGCCGCACGGCTGTGGATTTCGGGGCTGGAGGCGATCAAGCGCGTGCTCGGCATCCAGATGGTCTATGATCTGTCGGCCACGCCTTTCTTCCTCAAGGGCTCGGGTTACCGCGAGGGATCGCTGTTCGGCTGGACGATGAGCGATTTCAGCCTGATGGACGCGATCGAATGCGGCATCGTCAAGCTCCCCCGCGTGCCGATCATCGACAACGTGCCCGGCGGCGACACGCCGCGCTTCCGCAACCTGTGGGACCATGTCGGCAAGAAGCTGCCCAAGAAGGGCCGCGCCGGCGCGAAGGAGCTCGATCCGCAAAAGCTACCGCCGGAGCTGCTGTCGGCGATCGATGCGCTCTATGGCCATTATGCGGAGACGCAGCAGCTCTGGCGGGAGGCCGGGATCGGCGTCGATCCGGTGTTCATCCTGGTGTGCAACAACACCTCCACCTCGAAGCTGGTCCACGATTACATCGCCGGTTATCTTCATAAAAACGAGGACGGATCGAGCCAGCTCATCGCCGGCCGCTGCCCGCTGTTCCGCAATTTCGATCCTGACGGGATCGCGCTCCCCAAGATGCGCACTTTGCTGATCGACAGCGGCCAAATCGAATCGGGCGAGGCGATCAGCAAGGAGTTCCGCGAGGCGGCGGCCTCGGAGATCGAGCGCTTCCGCCAGGAAAAGGCGCAGCGCGAGGGCGCGGGCGCGGCCGACAGCGTGACCGACGAAGAAGTGCTGCGCGAGGTGATGAACACCGTGGGCAAGCAGGGGCGGCTGGGCGAAGGCATACGCTGCGTCGTCTCGGTCTCGATGCTCACCGAAGGATGGGACGCCAAC
>DASSTK010000035.1:0-7511 GCA_035707945.1 Sphingomonas sp. | reverse complement strand
TCCACCCCTCGCTGCTGCCGCTCCACAAGGGGCTCGACACCCACGCCCGCGCGATCGGCGCGGGCGACGCCGAGCATGGCTGCACCGTCCACCTTGTCACCGCCGAGCTGGACGCCGGCCCCGCCATCGCCCAGGCGCGCGTGCCGGTGCTGCCTGGCGACACGCCCGAGGCCCTTGCGGAACGCGTGCTGGTGGAGGAACATCGCCTATATCCGAAGGCTTTGGCGGAGCTTGTGAGGACATTGTGAGCCCCGATCCCGAAATACCGCTCGCCAGGGTCCGCGCGCTGGCGTTGGCGCTGCCCGAAACCGCTGAACGCCCGTCCCACGGCTCGCCCGGCTTCCATATCGAGAAGGGCAGGTTCTTCGCCTATTTCTGGCACGATCATCATGGCGACGGGGAGACGGTGGCGATCGTCAAGGCCAGCGGCCGCGAGGAGCAGGCGATGCTGATCGAGATGGACCCGGATTGCTATTACAGCCCGCCCTATCTCGGGCCCTCGGGCTGGATGGCGATGCGGCTCGATCGCGACGACACCGATTGGGATCGCGTCGGCGATCGCATCGCGCAAAGCTGGGCGCTGGTCGCGCCGCGCCGTCTGCTGGAGGCGGGCGGCCGATGAACGATCCGGAAACCCGTCAGGAAGCCGCCCGCCGCCGCTCGCGCCTGCGCTGGATAACCTTGGGCGAGGCGGTGGCGATCGCCGCCGTCATCATCTCCGGCCTCGGCCTCTGGAATAATTATGAGGAGCGGCAGCAGTCGCGGGCCGAACGCGCCGCGGACAGCGCCGACCGGCAACGCGCCCCCTCGCCCGCGCCCTTCCACCTGAAGGCGACCGCCAACGCCGGCGCCGACACGCTGATCCTCGCGCCCATCGACGGCGCCCAGGTGATCCAGAGCCAGACGATCCGCTTCCCGCCCTCCTTCAACCTCACCCCCGTCACCACCACCGGCGATGCGCGGATCGAGGCGGGCTGGTTCGCGGACGCGCTCAAGAATGATCGCCGCCACCGCAAGCTCGCCGAGGAGACGCAGGGCGACGAGCGGCTGCCGGTGATGATCGAGACGGATTATCTGGCCGACGGCAAGGAGCTACGCTCGCGCGCCTATTATGACATCGGCTATGCGCTGGAGGGCCATTTCCTGAGCGGAAGCTCGGTCAGGCTGCGCGGCCTTTCGCTGATCGGCCGCGCCCCCGCCAACGCCTCGCCCCCGGCGATGGACGCCCATCTCGGCGCGCTATGGGAAGCCCGCGCGGGCAAGCCGAAGAAGAAGGACTGATCCCCTCCCGCGCGGGGCGGGAGAGGGCCGATCGTCAGCCGACGATCTCGTTCGGCTTGAAGAAATAGTCGATCTCGATCTTCGCGTTTTCCGGGCTGTCGGAGCCGTGGACCGAATTGGCCTCGATCGATTCCGCATAGGTCTTGCGGATGGTGCCCTCGTCGGCCTGGGCCGGGTTGGTCGCGCCCATCACCTCGCGGTTCTTCGCCACCGCGTTCTCGCCCTCGAGCACCTGCACCACCACCGGGCCGGAGATCATGAAGCCGACGAGATCGTTGAAGAAGGGCCGCTCCTTGTGCACGGCGTAGAAGCCCTCGGCCTGCTCCTTCGTCATGCGGATGCGCTTGGAGGCGACGACGCGCAGGCCCGCGTCCTCCAGCATCCGGGTGACGGCGCCGGTCAGGTTGCGGCGGGTGGCGTCGGGCTTGATGATCGAAAAGGTGCGTTCGGTCGCCATGGCCGAGCGGGCTCCTTGGTGCATAAGGGTTGGAAGTCGCGCGCCCCTCTAGGCGCGGAATTGCGGGGAGGCAAGGGCGAGGAGGCCAGGCCTCCCCCGTGCTCCTGCGAAAGCAGGAGCCCAGAGTTGCAGGCGACGAACCTCACCGCCCTGGGCTCCTGCTTGCGCAGGGGCACTTCCCGTCTGCGGCATTCAGGCCGCGCGTTCCCAGCGGCCGTTTTCGTCCCGCCGCCAGTAGCGCGGCTCGACGCCTTCGCGGTCCTTGAGCCCGCGCCACGCCTCGCGGGCGGCGGCGATCGAGCGGTCGTCGAAGAAGTGGAAGGCGCGCTCGAAGCCCAGCGCCTCCTCGCGCCACACGCCGTCCGCCAGCCCCACGAAGCGCGCGCCGTTCGCCGCATCGCAGGAAGGCCCGATCAGCACCGGCTGGTCCGCCCCTTCCCGGCCGTGCGGCAGGAAGCTGTCCGCTCCCGCCCACAGCGCCTCGTCGAGCGCGGCGGCCTGGCCCTCGTCTCCGGTCACGACCAGCATCCGCCCGCCCCCGGCCAGCACCCGCGCGGCGATGCCGGCGAGCACCGGCCCGATCGGATCGCGCCCGAGCTGGTAGAAATCGACTTGCACCCGCCTCACCCTTTCCTGTCATGCCAGCCTCTTTCCGTCATGCCGGCGAAAGCTGGCATCTCATGAGGCGGAGCGCACGGCCCCCAGCTTTCGCTGGGGTGACGCAGAAGGCGAAGGCGGAGAGGAGTCACGCACGCTCCACCGTATCCGCCACGAAGCGATCGAGCAGGCGCACCCCGTAGCCGGTCGCGCCCTTGTCCCAGGTCGCGCCCGCCTTGGCCGCCCACACCATGCCGGCGATGTCGAGGTGGGCCCACTTCACCCCGTCCTCGATGAAGCGCTTGAGGAACTGGGCGGCCGTGATCGATCCGCCGAAGCGCGGGCCGATATTCTTCATGTCGGCGATCTGGCTGTCGAGCAGCCGGTCATAGGCCTCGCCCAGCGGCATGCGCCACAGCGGATCACCGCTCTCCTTCGCGGCGGCGAGGAGCCGGTTCGCCAGCTCGTCGTCGTTGGAGAAAAGCCCGCCATGCTCGTGGCCCAGCGATATGATCATCGCGCCGGTCAGCGTCGCCAGGTCCACGATCGTCTTGACGCCGTGCGTCTTCTGCACCCAGGCGAGCGCGTCGCTCAGCACCAGCCGCCCCTCGGCGTCGGTGTTGATGACCTCCACCGTCTGGCCCGACATGGTGGTGACGACATCGCCCGGCCGCTGGGCGTTGCCGTCCGGCATGTTCTCGACAAGGCCGCACACGCCGATGACATGCGCCTTCGCCTTGCGCCCGGCGAGCGCCATCATCGCGCCCGCCACCGCGCCCGCGCCGCCCATGTCCCACTTCATGTCCTCCATGCCGGCGGCGGGCTTGATCGAGATGCCGCCGGTGTCGAAGGTCACGCCCTTGCCGACGAAGGCGATCGGCTCCACGTCCGCGCCTTTCCAGCGCATCGCCAGCAGCCGCGCCGGCCGCGTCGAGCCCTGCGCCACGCCCAGCAGCGCGCCCATGCCGAGCTTCGCCATCTCCTCGGGCGTCAGCACCGTGATCTCGACGCCCAGCTCCTTGAGCTTCAGGCAGCGTTCGACGAAGGCCTCGGGATAGAGGATGTTGGCGGGCTCGGTGACGAGCTCGCGGGTGAAGGCGACGCCCTTGGCCACCGCCTCCAGCTTCGCCCAGGCGGCCTCCGCCCCCTCGCCCGCGCCGACGATCACGATCTCGGCGAGGCTCGGCTTCTGCCGGGGCTTGAGGCGGGTGCGATAGGCGTCGTAGCGCCACGCGCGCAGCACCGCGCCGAGCGCGAGGTGCGCGGCGCGCTCGCCGCCCGTCTTGTGGCCGGTGAGGTCCACCACCAGCGTCGTCTCGCCGGAGGTCAGCAGCTTCGCGGCCAGCGCGCCGCCCGCGCGTTCATAGGCCGCATCGTCCTCCGCCGCGCCGAGGCCGACGAGCAGCAGGCGGCGCGCGCCTTCGCCTTCGGCCAGGAACATCTCGGCGACCGCGCCCGTCTCGCCTTCGAAGCGCGCCGATTCGGCCGCGCGGCGGACGAAGCCCGCATTCGCCCCGCCCAGCCCGCTCAGCCGCTCCGCCGTGAGCGCGCCGACCGCGAGCGGCAGGGCGAGCGCATGGGAGCCTTCGGGGCGGCGGTCGGCGAAACGGATTTTCATGGATCTCGGGCCTCTTATGGGATCGCGCCGGCGGGCGCATGCTGGGGCCGCATATGGCAAGGCGGAGGGGCTCGCGCCACCCCTTCGCCGCGCCCGATCGCCGCGTCCCATGCAACGCGGCGTTGCGCGGGCGGGCCGGCGGTGCGATAGGCGGGCGCTTCGCAGCCGTATCCGGGCGCCGGGGGGAGCGTGATTTTCGTCGACCCGTTCAGACCGACGCGGCCCTTCCGCCTGATGACCGCGCTGCCGCTCGTCCTCGCTTTATGGGCCTCGCCCGCGCTCGCGCAGAGCGTGGGGAGCGCCGATCCCTCCGCCGCGCCCGCCGAGGCGGGGGCGGCGGGCGCGAACGACAAGCTGCCGCCGCTCGTCCGCCCCGGCGCGCCGCCGCCGATGGCGGTGGGCGGAAGCAATGCGCCGCTTGCCGACAATCAGGTCGCCTTCAGCGCCGATCGGCTCGATTACGACACGAAGACGCAGATCGTCACCGCCTCGGGCGACGTGCGGATGATGCGCCAGGGCAACCGGCTGCGCGCCGACAAGGTGGTGTGGAACCGCCAGTCCGGCGAGGTCCGCGCGATCGGCAATGTCGCCATCCAGAATCCGCAGGGCGACATCGCCTACGGCCAGGATGTCGAGCTCACCGATACGCTGAAGGATGGCGTCGTCAGCAATCTGCTGCTGGTGCTCGAAAACGGCGGACGGCTGGCGGCGAACAAAGCCTCGCGCAAGAACGGCGTCTATCGGATGTTCAAGGCGGCCTATACGCCCTGCGACGTCACCAACGCCGCGGGCTGCCCCAAGGAGCCGCTGTGGAAGATCACCGCCGAGCGCGTGACCTACGATCCCGCGCGCCACCGCGTCTCCTACCGCAACATGCACCTCGTCTTTTTGGGCGTGCCGGTGCTGTGGCTGCCGGGCTTCTCGCATCCGGACGGCTCGGGCCAGGGGGGCACGTCGGGTCTGCTGGTGCCGGACGCGAACTATAACGCGCGCAACGGGCTGGAACTCCAGATACCCTATTATTTCCGGATCGCGCCCAACCGCGACCTTACCGTCACGCCGCATGTCTTCACCGGCGTGTTGCCGATGCTCGATGCGCAATATCGCGAGCTGGACAGCTTCGGCGCTTTCCAGATTCACGGCTACGCGACGGACAGCAGCCAGACCACCAGCAACACGGTGAGCGGCAGCAAGGATTTCCGCGGCTATCTGGACGCCAACGGCCGTTTCCAGTTCGGCCCTTACTGGACCGTCTCCGGCTCGCTCCGGCTCGTCACCGACCGGACATTCCTGCACCGTTACGACATCTCGAACGATGATCGGCTGCGTTCGGTCATCAAGGCGGAGCGGATCGACGACGACAGCTATCTCTCGATCGCGGGCTGGTCGTTCCGCACCCTGATTCCGGGGCAGAGCCAGAAGGCGCAGCCGATCGCGCTGCCGGCGATCGACTATCGCCGGCGGATCGACGATCCGCTGCTCGGCGGCAAGATCACGCTGGAGGCCAACACCCTCTCCATCCTGCGCATCGAAGGGCAGGATACCGAGCGCGCCTTCGCCAGCGCGGAGTGGGACAAAAGGCTGCTCACCCCGATGGGCCAGCAGATCACCTTCACGGCGCTCGGCCGCGCCGACGTCTATCACAGCGATCAGAACAGCCTCACTTCCACCGCCATCTATCAGGGCGAACCGGGCTGGCAGGGGCGGTTGATCGGCGCGGGCGCGGCGGACGTGCAATGGCCGTTCGTCGGCAGCTTCCTGGGCGGCACCCAGACGATCACGCCGCGCGTCCAGCTCGTCGGCTCCGCGCCGACCCGCAATCTCGCCATTCCGAATGAGGATTCGCGCGCGATCGACCTTACCGACACCGATCTCTTCGCGATCAACCGCTTCCCCGGCTACGATCGCTTCGAGGATGATTCGCGCATCACCTACGGCCTCCAGTACAAGCTGGACCTGCCGCATTTCTCGTTGCAGTCCGAAATCGGCCAGAGCTACCGCCTTGCCGGAGGGTCGGACATCGATACGATCCTGCCGCCGGGCACCGGCCTCGATTCGAGGCTTTCCGATATCGTCGGGCGGGTGACGATCCGCTACGGCAGCTTCGTCAGCCTCACCGACCGGCTTCGTCTCGACAAGGACACGCTCGCCGTTCGCGTCCATGAAGTCGACGCCACCCTGGGTTCGGCGCAGACCTATCTGCTGCTCGGCTATCTCCGCCTCAACCGCCATATCGATCCGGCGATCGAGGATTTGCGGGACAATCAGGAGCTGCGCGTCGGCGGCCGCATCGCCTTCCTCACCCACTGGTCGCTGTTCGGATCGGCGACGATCGATCTCACCCGCAACACGGATCCCCTGCTCGGCCCCGTCACCAACGGCCGCTTCAATCCGGTGCGGGATCGGGTAGGCATCGATTATGAGGACGACTGCTTCGAGTTCGCCGTCACTTACCGGCGGGACTATACCGCCTTCGGCGACGCGCGGACGGGCAACACCATCCAGTTGCGGCTGGCTTTCAAGAACCTGGGGCGCTAAGCCTCCATTCATCGAGGGCATGCGAGTGCCCGGCCTTTGCCGCAAGGCGGATTTGCGGCCGGGCATCGCGCGACGGGCGGGACGACTGAGGACATCGTGACTTTGATGACATGGACGGGCGGGCTGCGCGGCGTGGCCCTGGGTATTGCGCTCGCAGCGGCGGCCGGCACGATCGGCGGGGTGGCTTTCGCGCAGGAAGGCGATCAGGCCGCAGCCACGGAATCGCCGCTCAACCTGCCGAGCGACATTCAGATGCTCGCCAAGTTCGATCCGCACGTCCGCAAGGCGACGGCGATCGTCAACGGCTTCATCATCACCGATACCGACGTCGAGCAGCGGTTGAATCTCGCGCTGGCGGCGAACAACCAGCATGTCAGCGACGAGGAGAAGCAGCAGCTTCGCCTTCAGGTGCTCCGCAACCTGATCGACGAGACGCTCGAAATACAGGAAGCCAAGGCCAACGACATCACGGTGTCGCAATCGGATGTCGACAGCACCTTCGCCAAGGTGGCCAACCAGTTCAAGCAGACGCCCGAGCAGTTCGCCGCCTTCCTCGAATCCAAGGGCTCGTCCGCCGCATCGATGAAGCGCCAGATCACGGGCGAGATGGCTTGGCAGAGGCTGCTCGACCGCAAGATCTCCCCCTTCGTCAATGTCGGCGACGACGAGGTGAAGAAGGTGATCGCGCGGCTGGAATCGCAGAAGGGCACGAAGGAATATCATGTCGGCGAGATTTATCTCGCCTCCACCCCGGCCAATGACGCGCAGGTCCACGCCACCGCCGACCGGATCATGGATCAGCTCCGCAAAGGCGGCAGCTTCCAGGCCTATGCGCGCCAATATTCCGAAGCCTCGACCGCCGCGGTGGGCGGCGATCTCGGCTGGGTGCGCGCGCCGCAGCTTCCCGATGCGATCGCCGCCGTGCTCCAGCAGATGCAGCCCGGCCAGATCAGCTCGCCCATTCAGGTGCCGGGCGGCTATTCGATCATCGCGCTCGCCTACGAGCGATCGGTGCTCACC
>DASSTK010000034.1:0-2223 GCA_035707945.1 Sphingomonas sp. | reverse complement strand
CATACATGATTCGGGACGCGACCGATGGCCACCGATGCGAAGCACGACGCGCGACAGGATGAGGCCCGCAAGGGCTTTCTGCGCCTGATGATCATTCTGGTGAGCGCGGGCGTGCTCACCGTCATCGCCGCGCTCGCCTATCTGGGATCGAGCGGCCTGATCAGCACGCCGATCATGATCGTGGTCGGGGTGGGCGTGTTCCTCTGCATGGTGATCGGCGGCGGCCTGATGGCGCTGGGCTTCTTCAGCGCCAACAGCGGCTATGACGAAAGCGTCACCTGGAATATCCGCGATGCCGGGAAGTCCGGCGACTAGATTTTTTCACGCAGAGACGCAGAGAGATTTTGTCCTCGCGAAGGCGCGAAGGCGCGAAGGACGGATCGCCGCGTCAGCGGCCGTAACTCATCGCATTTGGATTGCCGCTGCGCGGCGATGAAGCCGCTCTCCGCAACTCCGCGCAAACCATTCCTCTTCTTCTTTGCGCCTTCGCGCCTTCGCGTGAACAAAACCCTGCCTCAGATCGGCATCGCGGTCGTGTACTTCACCCGCTTGAGCGCGAAGTGGGTGGCCGAGGTGGCGACGGCCGGATGATCGAGCAGTTCGTGCATCAGGAATCGCTCATAGTCGCGGATGTCCGCCACCACGATGCGCAGCAGATAATCCCATTCGCCGGACATGGAATAGCACTCCATCACCTGCTCGTGCGCGGCGACGAAATCCTCGAACGCCTGGCGCGAAGCGGGATCGTGGCTCTTCATGCGCACCTCGCAGAGCACGTTCAGCCCGCGATCGACCCGCACCGGATCGAGCAGCCGCACCGTCGGGCCCAGCACGCCCGCCGCCTCCAGCGCCTTGATCCGCCGCCAGCAGGAAGCGGGCGAGGCGGCGACCTCCTGCGCCAGATCGGCATGGCTGATGTCGCCCCGCCGCTGGAGCACGCGGAGGATGCGCCGGTCGAGCGAATCGAGCGGGTGGGGCGCGGTGTGATCAATTTCTTTCATGCGAGGACCATTGAGAGAGGCATCGTCTCACATCCTACCCGCGATCTGCCCAAATTGAAAAGCAATATGCGGCCGCTTTGATCTATTCTTCTCGCAGAGATACAGCGAGGGAGGAACCGATGACGGTCGAAACCATGCTGCGCGAGGCGAGCGCGGATCGGGAGGTGACGATGAGCCTGCTCGATCGTCTGGCGGCCCAACCCGCCGATCCGCTGCTGGCGGTGATCGGGGCGTTCAACGCCGATCCCCGGCCGCACAAGATCGACATCGGCGTCGGCGTCTATCGCGACGTGGAAGGCGAAACCCCGGTGCTGCGCGCCGTCCGCGCGGCCGAGCGGCGGCTGGTCGAGACGCAGCGCTCCAAAGGCTATATCGGGCCGGAGGGCGATATCGGCTTCTTCGATCGGCTGAAGCCGCTCGTGTTCGGCAGCCTCGCGCTTGGTGACAGGGTGAGCGGCTTGCAGACGCCGGGCGGCACCGGCGCGCTCCGTCTCGCCGCCGAGCTGATCGCCCGCGCGCGGCCTGACGCGCGCATCTTCGTGGGCGAGCCGACCTGGGCCAACCATCCGCCTATCCTGAAAGCGGCGCGGCTGGAGATGATCGGCTATCGCCATCTCGATCTCGCCGCCCAGCGCCTTGATTTCGAGGCGATGATGGCGGCGCTCGGCACGGTGCGGCGCGGCGATGTCGCGCTGATCCACGGCTGCTGCCATAACCCCACCGGCGTCGATCTCGATCCCGATCAGTGGCGCGCGGTGGCGGCGCTCCTTGCCGAACGCGGCGTCCTGCCCTGGATCGATCTCGCCTATCAGGGGCTGGGGCAAGGACTCGACGCTGATGCCTCCGGCGCGCGGATCGTGCTGGAGGCGGTCGACGAGGCGCTGATCGCCTATTCCTGCGATAAGAATTTCGGCCTCTATCGCGAGCGCACCGGCGCGCTGTTCGCCGTCTCGCGCGATGCGAAGGCGGCGGCCGTCACCCAGTCCAACCTGCTGTCGCTGGCGCGCGCCAACTGGTCGATGCCGCCCGATTGGGGCGCGGCGATCGTGCGCACCATTTTCGAGGACGAGGCGCTGACCGCCGACTGGCGCGCGGAGCTGGAAGAGATGCGCGCGCGCATCGCCGGCATCCGCACGCTGCTGGGCGCGGCCGATCCCGCGCTCCTGCCGCTCACCCGCCAGCACGGCATGTTCTCGATGCTGCCCTTGAGCCCCGATCAGGT
>DASSTK010000033.1:0-3005 GCA_035707945.1 Sphingomonas sp. | reverse complement strand
CGCCGAGGGCGGGCTGATCCACTCGGCCGACGCGGGGCTGATCGAAAGCCTGCGGGCGATGGCCAATTTCGGCTTCGAGGCCGGACGATCGGCGACGCTGCCTGGCCTCAACGCCAAGCTCGGCGAAGTCTCCGCCCTGCTCGCGCTCGAGAAGCTGGCCGAGATCGAGACGGTCGCCGCGCACCGCGAGGCGCTCGCCGCCCGCTACCGCCAGCGTCTCGCCGCCTTCTCGCTCCAGAAACCGCGCGGCCACCGGCAGGCGATGCAGTTCTTCCCCGTCCTGCTGCCGCGCGCGCTCAGCGCCCACCGCGCCGCGATCGTCGAGCGGCTGGGCGCGGCCGGGATCGGCGCGGGAACCTATTTCAGCCCGCATCTGGGCGAGCAACCCTGGTTCCGCGAAAGCTGCGCGATCGACCGCCTGCCCGTGACCGACGATATCGCCGCGCGGATGCTGGCGCTGCCGATCACCGACGACATGAGCGCCGCCGACGTCGATCGCGTCGCCGATGCGCTCACCGCCATCTGCCGCGAGCTGCCCCGCATCGCGCCCGCCGCGCCCCGGCCCTGCCGCCAGCGCGTGCTGGGC
The DNA here is from genome assembly GCA_035707945.1 of Sphingomonas sp. GTDB lineage: Bacteria > Pseudomonadota > Alphaproteobacteria > Sphingomonadales > Sphingomonadaceae > Solisphingomonas. Next base: position 2,419 of record DASSTK010000033.1, on the reverse strand, counting down.
GCGGTGGTGGCGGGCGGCGGGCCGGCGGGAACGGCCCTGCTCTGCGCGGCGGGCAAGGCTGGGCGGCTCGATGCGCTCGCCCGCGCCGGCATCGCGCTGCTCGACCGGGGGGAGCGGATCGGCGCGGGGCAGCTCGGCCGCTACGCGATCAGTTCGGACAGCTCGGCCGAAACCTTCCTCACCGCCGACGCCGCGCTGCCGCCGGGGCTCAGCCTCGCGCACGAGCCGGTCGCGCGGGCGATCGCGGAGCACAAGGGCGGGCTCGGCGTGCCGCTGCCCAGGGTGGGGGCATGGCTCGACCGGCTGGGCGAGACGCTGGGGGCGCGGCTCGCCGGCCTCGGCGGCGATATCTTGACCGGCCACGAGGTCGTCTCCGCCCAGCGCACCGCCGACGGGCTGTGGCGCATCCGCGCGCGCAGGCTTTTCGACGGCGGCTCGATCGAGCTCCTCTCACAAAGCCTCGTCGTCGCCACTGGCGGCCACCAGCCCGCGATCCGGCTGGCCGAAGAGCGGGTGGCGGGCGGCTCGCTCGTCCAGCGCTGCGGCGACCGGCTGCTCCAGTCCGACACCGTGCTGCTGGAGGGCGGGATCGAGCGGGTGCGCGAGCGCCTGCCCGCCGATCGGCCGCCGCGCATCGCCATCGTCGGCGGATCGACCAGCGCCGTCACCGCCGCCGTGCGGTTGCTCAAGGCCGGGCTGAACCTCGGCGAAGGCGGCGTCATCCTGCTCCACCGCCGCCCGTTGCGGCCCTTCTACCCCTCCGCCGAAGCCGCGCGCGCGGACGGTTATGAGGATTTCGGGCCCGACGACATCTGCCCCGTTTCGGGCTTCGTCTATCGCCTCGGCGGCTTCCGGCTGGAGGCGCGCGAGTTGGTGATCCACGCGCTCGGAATCGGCGGCCGCACCGGCGATCCGCGCCTGCGCCTTCATCGGCTCGCGGGCGAGGACGACCGGCAAGCCGCGCGCATCCTCGACGAAGCCGATCTGGTGATCGCCGCCTTCGGCTATCGCCCCCACGCGCTGCCGCTGATCGACGCGCGCGGCCGCGCCATGCGGCTGCGATCGGACGGGCCGGTGCGCGGGCCGATGGTCGATGACGCCTGCCGCCTCGTCGACGCGGCGGGAGAGCCGATCCCCGACGCTTACGGCATCGGCCTCGCCGCCGGCTTCGTGCCGCACGGCGGCCTGGGCGGCGAGCCCAGCTTCCGGGGGCAGGCCAACGGCCTGTGGCTGTGGCAGAACGATGTCGGCCTGATGATTGTCGAGAGCATCCTCGCGGCCGCCGCCGCGGGTGCGGAACGGTCGGCGGCGTGAGCGCGCCCGCCGTCAGTGTTGTGATGGCGGCCTATAACGGCGCGGCCTTCATCGGCGAGACGATCGCCAGCGTGCTCGCCCAGACCATGCCGGATTTCGAGATCGTGGTGATGGACGACGGTTCGTCCGACGACACGGTGGAGCTGCTGGCCCGCATCCGCGATCCGCGGCTGCGCCTGTTCCGGGCGGAGCGGAACGGCGGCCCGGCGGTCGCCCGCACGCTGGCGCTGGCGCACGCGCGCGGCCGTTTCATCGCCGGGCTCGATCAGGACGATCTCTGCCACCCCGAGCGCTTCGCCCGACAGCTCGCCTTTCTCTATCGCCATCCGGAGGCGGCGCTGGTGGCGAGCACGATCGAGATGATGGAGGACGGGCCCGTTCGCCCCGATCCCTGGCCGCACCTCGCCGACCCGAATGCGATCGACTGGACGCTGCACCTGCTCAACCCGCTCGCCTGGTCCTCGGTGATGATGCGGGGCGAGGCGGCGCGCGCGCTCGATCCCTTCGAGCGGGACGAGCGGCGCTACGCCGAGGATTTCGATCTCTATCACCGCATCCGCGCCCACGGCCGCATCGGCCGGATCACCGAGCCTTTGGTCCGCTACCGCGTCCACCCCGGCGGCGCGTCGCAGGTGAGCGAGGAGCGGATGATCGCGGCCGCCGGCGCGGTGCTCGCCGAACGCTATGCGCCGCATCTGGGGGAGGAACAGGCAGTGCGGCTCGGCCTGCTGCTCAGCCGTCACGCCGGGGCCTCGCACCCGCCCGCCGATGTGACGATCCTCTCCGATTGCGGCGCGGCGATCGAGGCGGCGCTGGCGCTGTTCGGCCGCCTCGCCCCGCGCGAGGCGAAGCGGATCGCCGCCTGCGTCTGGTGGCGCATCGCCCGCAGCGGCCTGCGCGCCGGCCGCTACGGCGTCGAGCCCATGCTCCGCGCCCGCCCCTCCTTCGCCCCCTTCGACCGCGCCCTCCTCCCCGCCTTCGCCCGCGACGCCGCGATCGGCGGAGCAAGAAGGGTGATGCGGCGGAGCGCGTGAGAGAATCCGCTCCGCCAGCAAGAGAGGTGCGCGGCGGGCTGATCCTCCCCGGCACGGGGAGGTGGCGCGCG
>DASSTK010000032.1:0-3141 GCA_035707945.1 Sphingomonas sp. | reverse complement strand
GGAATGCGCCTCTCGATTTCGCTCGGGACGAATGGGTGATACAAGCCGTAGCCACCCGCAACGTCGCCCCCGATCCCTCCCGCGCTTTCGAGATCGATCCCGCCGCCCTGTTCGCCGCGATCCGGGCGGAGCGGGGCGGGGGGGCGAGGTTGATCGGCCATTATCACTCGCACCCCGGCGGTTCGCCCGCGCCTTCGCCGCGCGATGCCGAGGCCGCCCGCGACGAAGGCCGGCTGTGGCTGATCGCGGCGGGCGGGGAGGTGCGGGCGTGGCGCGCGAGAGCGGGTGGCCGCATCGAAGGCGCGTTCGATCCCGTGACTTTGAAGATCGAAGGCCAGGCGGTTGCGATTCATGGCGGCAGCCGCCACAAGGGCCGCGCGGCGGGGGCCGCTGGTCAAGGATCGGGTGGATGACGGCTGACGGGATCGAGTTCGCAAGCCTGCTGTGTTCGCGGCTTTGCCACGATCTGCTGTCGCCGGTCGGCGCGCTCAACAACGGCATCGAACTGCTCGCCGACGAGCATGATCCCGAGATGCGCGCCCGCTGCCTCGATCTGCTCGCCGAAAGCGCGCGCGCATCCGCCAACAAGCTGAAGTTTTTCCGCCTGGCCTTCGGCGCGGCGGGCGGTTTCGGCGAATCGATCGACACGCGCGAGGTGAAGGCCGCCGTGGACGGACTGTTCGCGGGCGATCGCCGCGTCCAGGTCGGCTGGATGGCGGGAGACGGGGCGCTGCCGCGCGGCGCGATCAAGATCCTGCTGAACCTCGCCCTGATCGCGGGAGACGCGCTGGTGCGCGGCGGCCGGCTCGATATCGGCGTGGAGTCGGGCGGCGCCGCCACCGAGATCGTGATCCGCGCCGAAGGGCCGCGCATCGTGCTCGATCCGGAACTGCGCACCGCGCTCACCGGCGGCACCTCGCCCGATGCGCTGAGCCCGCGCGCGGCCGCCGCCTGGCTGGTCTGGCAGCTTGCCCAGCGCCGCAAGGGCCAGGTGATGATCCACGAGCCGGAGGAGGGCGTGCTGATGCTCGGCGCGGCGCTCGCAGGCGGCGCCTGACGGCTTCGATAAACCGCTTCTTTACCAAACAGGTCCGATAGCTTTCCCGAACCATCCTTGGATCGGGGCCGATGGACGAATTGCTGGGCGAATTCATCGCGGAAACGCGCGAGACGCTGGAGCCGCTGGCCGGCGAGATCGTCGCCTGGGAGGCGGACCCGTCCGATCGCGCGCGCCTCGACAGCATCTTCCGCTTCGTCCACACCGTGAAGGGAAGCTGCGGCTTCCTCGATCTGCCGCGCCTCGAGAAGCTGAGCCACGCCGCCGAAGGCGCGCTGGCGAAGGTCCGCTCGGGCGATCGCGCGCCCGATCGCCGGCTGGTCGACGCCGTGCTCGCCATCATCGATCGCATCGGCGCGCTGGTCGAGGCGCTGGCGGCGGGCGAGGATTTTTCCGAGGAAGGCGATGACGGCCTGATCCTGGCGCTCGACGCACAGGACGAGGAGGAGCCGGTCCACGCCGTGCCTGTCGCCGCCGGCGCGCCCGCGCCGCGCGCCCCGGCGCGCAGCATCCGCCTGCCGGTCGAGCTGCTCGATCGCATGATGGCGGGCGTGTCGGACATGGTGCTGGCGCGCAACGAGCTGTCCCGCCGCCTGCGCGAGCGCGGCGGCGACGCCTCGGTGGACACCGCTTTCGAGCGGCTTTCCGCCTGCGTCGCCGAGATGCGCGAATCGATCACCCGCACCCGTATGCAGCGCATCGACGGCCTGTTCTCCGCCCTGCCGCGCATGGTCCGCGATATTTCCGCCGAACTCGGCAAGCAGGTTCATCTCTGCATCGACGGCGGCGACGTCGAACTGGACCGCGAGATGATCGAAATGATCCGCGATCCGCTGACGCACATCGTCCGCAACGCGATCGACCACGGCATCGAGGCCGCCGAGGAACGGCAGAAGGGGGGCAAGCCCGCCGCCGGCACGCTGCGCGTCGACGCGCGCCAGTCGGGCAACCAGATATTGATCGAGGTGGCCGACGACGGGCGCGGCATCGACGACGCCAAGCTCGTCCAGCGCGCGATCGCCGCCGGCATCCTCGATCCGAATCGCGCCTCGTCCCTGTCGCGCCGTGAGCGGCTGGAGCTGATCTTCGCGCCGGGCCTTTCCACCGCCAGCGCCGTCACCGCCATTTCCGGGCGCGGCGTCGGCATGGACGTGGTGCGCGCCAATGTCGAACGGATCGGCGGCACGGTGGAGGTGGAGAGCCGCTCCGGCCTCGGCCTCAAGCTCACCCTGCGCGTGCCGATGACGCTCACCATCATCCCGGCGCTCACCTTCCGCGTCGGGGCGGAGCAGTTCGCCATCCCCCGCGCCGCCGTGGACGAGATCGTCCGCGCGAGCGGCGGCTCGGTGCAGGTCGAGCAGGTCGGCGAGGCCTCGGTCGCGCGCATTCGCGGGGAGCGGGTGCCGGTGGTGGAGCTGGGCGCGCTGCTCGGCCTCGCCGCGCGCGCCGCCACGCCCGAATCGACCCTGGTGGTGGTCCGCGCGTCGAGCGGCGAACGCTACGCCCTCGCCATCGACGGGGTGCAGGATCATGAGGAACTGGTGGTCAAGCCCGCCGCGCCCGCGATCATGGCCACCGGCGTCTATGCCGGCACCACGCTGCCGGACAATGGCCGCCCGATGCTGCTGATCGACCCCGCCGGGGTGGCGCAGGTGGCGGGGGTGCGCGCCGATCAGTCGGTCGCCCCCGTCAGCGCCGCCGAGGAAAGCTCGGCCGAAAGCGAGATGACGCCGACCCTGTTGTTCCGCGCGCTGGACGGCGCGCCGCGCGCGATCCGGCTCGGGCTGGTCGAACGGATCGAGGATGTGTCGGCGGCGGCGATCGCCCATGTCGGCGGTCGCCTCACGCTGGCGCATGACCGGCGCGTGATCGCGTTGTTCGGCATTCCCGACGATCCGGCCAGGCGGCCCGAAGGGCGGCTGCGCGTGCTGCTGCTCGGCGACGGAGCGGGAGAGCTCGCCTATGCGATCGGCGAGGTGATCGACATCCACGCGCTGCCGCGCGAGGTCGCGCCCGCGCGCGAGCCCGGGCCGATTGCGGGCGTGGTGCTGGTCGAGGGCCGCCAGGTCGAGCTGCTCGATCCC
>DASSTK010000031.1:0-4386 GCA_035707945.1 Sphingomonas sp. | reverse complement strand
CGCCGAGGTGGCGGCCGCGCTGAGGGCGGTCCCCGGATCGAGCCTCGGCAAATATATCCTGCCGCAAGCGCCCGATCGGGCGGTGCGCATCCTCGTCGCCGATCATGGCGTGGAAAAGCGCGTCTATCTCGATCCGCACGGCCTTGCGGTGCTCAGGGTGGTGGCGGAGGAGAAGCGGCCGATGCGCCTGATCTTCCATCTCCACGGCGAGCTGCTGGCGGGTGCGTTCGGCAGCTACCTCGTCGAGACCGCCGCCTGCTGGGCGATAGTGATGATCCTGACCGGCCTCTATCTCTGGTGGCCGCGTGGGCGGCGGGGCCTCGCGGGCGTGCTCTACCCCCGGCTGCGACTGGGCCGTCGCGCCTTCTGGCGGGACATCCACGCGACCGCCGGCGTCTGGGTGTCGTTCCTCGCGCTCGGCCTGATCCTGACGGGCCTGCCCTGGGCGCAGGGCTGGGGTAGTTACTTGCAGGAGGTGCGGCATCTGACCGGCACGGCCGCCGGCCCGGTCGACTGGACGATCGGCGGCAAACCCGCCGGTCAGGGCGACCATGCCGGGCATGGCGGCATGGCGATGCCCGCTCCGCCGATCCGGCCCGGGGAGCTCGCCCGCGTCATCGCCGCCGTTCGGCCGCTCCACGTCGCCCCGCCGGTGCTGATCGCGCCGCCCACGCGCGAGGGCGCGCCCTGGACCGTCTCGTCCGACGCCGCCGACCGCCCCTTGCGCAGCGACGCCAGGATCGACGGCGCGACCGGCCGGGTGCTGAGCGTCACCCCCTTCGCCCGGCGGCGCTGGATCGACCGCATCATCGGCTATGGCGTCGCCGCCCATGAAGGCGCGCTGTTCGGCCTCGCCAACCAGATCCTCGGCACGCTGATCGCGCTGTTCCTGATGATCCTCTCCGTCTCGGGCGCGGTGCTGTGGTGGCGACGACGGCCGACGGGTCTGCTGGGCGCACCGATCCCGCTTTCGCGCCCGCGTTTCGGTTTCGGCCTGATCGTCGCCGTCGTGGCGCTCGGGGTTTACCTGCCGCTGTTCGGCTTGACGCTGATCGCAATGCTGCTGGTCGAGAAACTGCTGCTGGCGCGGATTCCGGCCGCCCGGATCTGGCTGGGGCTGCGGGCCGCCTGAGGCTATGGCCCCCGCTTGATCCGCAGCGGAGCTGCGCGACGGCGGAGGAAGCATCCGCCGCCGCCTCTCTGCCGCTCTTCGCCATAAGGCAGCAAAAAGCCCCTCCCGCATCGCTGCGGGAGGGGCTTTCCCATGCCACGGTGATGGCGATCACTCGTTGTTGAGGTAATCCCCAGCGTCCGCGTCCGTGCCGTGGCCGGACATCACGACATCGGCGAGCGCGTCGTCGCCGGTGCCGTTGGACTCGCGGGGGCCGCGCGCCAGCTCGGCCTCATGCTCCTCCACCGCGGAAGCCGGCGCGGCGATCGAGACTTCGAAGGCCCGCTGCTGGGCGCGGAGCGCCGCGTCGCGGCTGGAGGCCGCGACCCGCAGGCGGTTCATGCCCGCGCCGGTGCCCGCAGGGATCAGGCGGCCGACGATGACATTCTCCTTCAGCCCGTTGAGCTGATCGACCTTGCCCTGCACCGAGGCTTCGGTGAGCACCCGGGTCGTCTCCTGGAAGGAGGCGGCCGAGATGAACGAGCGGGTCTGGAGCGAGGCCTTGGTGATGCCGAGCAGGATCGGCTTGCCCTCGGCCGGGCGCTTGCCGTCCGCCGCCATCTTGCGGTTGACCGCCTCCATATCCTCCTTCTCGACCTGCTCGCCGGCGAGGAAGGTGGTGTCGCCCGCATCGGTGATCTCGACCTTGAGCAGCATCTGGCGAACGATCGTCTCGATGTGCTTGTCGTTGATCTTCACGCCCTGGAGGCGATAGACCTCCTGGATCTCCGACACGAGATATTCCGCCAGCGCCTCGACGCCCAGCACCTCGAGGATATCGTGCGGATCGGGCGAGCCGCCGATCAGGTTGTCGCCGCGCTTGACGTGGTCGCCTTCCTGAACGTCGATCACCTTCGATTTCGGCACCAGATACTCGACCGGCTCCGATCCATCGTCCGGGCGGATGATGATCTTGCGCTTGGCCTTGTAATCCTTGCCGAACTCCACCTTGCCCGAGATCTTCGCGATGATCGCGTTCTCCTTGGGCTTGCGCGCCTCGAACAGCTCCGCGACGCGCGGCAGACCGCCGGTGATGTCGCGGGTCTTGGCGGCCTCGCGGCTGACGCGGGCGAGCACCTCGCCCCCCTGCACCTGCTGCCCGTCCTCGACCGAGAGCATCGCGCCCGGCGCCAGCATGTAGCGCGCGGCCTCGCCCGAGCTTTCATCGAGCAGGGTCAGCCGCGGCCGGAGATCCTCCTTGGAGCGGGTGGCGCGGTACTCCGTCACCACCTTCTGGGCGATGCCGGTGGCCTCGTCCGTCTGCTCGCTGAGCGTCTGGTTCTCGATGAGGTCCTGATACTTCACCGTGCCGGCCTTCTCGGTGATGACCGGCATCATGAACGGGTCCCACTCGGCGATGCGATCGCCCTTGGCGACGATGTGCCCGTCCTCGAACATCAGGTGCGCGCCGTAGGGGATGCGGTGCACCGCGCGCTCGCGGCCCTCGCCGTCGAGGATCGCCAGCTCGCCGTTGCGCGCCATCGCCACCCGCCTGCCGCGCGGATCGATGATGACGGGCAGATCGCGATATTCGATCGTGCCGTCCGACACCGCTTCGAGGTTGGACTGCTCGTTGAGCTGCGCCGCGCCGCCGATGTGGAAGGTCCGCATCGTCAGCTGCGTGCCCGGCTCGCCGATCGACTGCGCCGCGATGACGCCGACCGCCTCGCCGATATTGACCGGCGTGCCGCGGGCGAGATCGCGCCCGTAGCAGGTGGCGCAGACGCCGCCGATGCTCTCGCAGATCAGCGGTGAGCGGATCTGGACCGACTGGATGCCGATCGCCTCGATCTGCGCGATCGCCGCCTCGTCGAGCAGCGTGCCCTCGGGGATCACCACCTCGTTGGTCTTGCTGTCGACGATATCCTCCGCCGTGGTGCGGCCGAGGATGCGCTCGCCCAAGGACGCGATGGTCGCGCCGCCCTGCACGATCGCCTTCATCTCCAGCGAACGATCGGTGCCGCAATCGATCTCGACGATCGTGCAGTCCTGGCTGACATCGACCAGACGCCGGGTCAGGTAGCCCGAGTTCGCCGTCTTCAACGCCGTGTCCGCGAGGCCCTTGCGGGCGCCGTGGGTGGAGTTGAAATATTCAAGGACGGTCAGGCCCTCCTTGAAGTTCGAGATGATCGGCGTCTCGATGATCTCGCCCGAAGGCTTGGCCATCAGGCCGCGCATGCCGGCGAGCTGCTTGATCTGGGCGGCCGAACCGCGCGCGCCCGAGTGCGCCATCATGTAGATGGCGTTCATCGGCGCCTGGCGGCCGTCCTCGTCCTTCTTGACCGCCTGGATTTCCTTCATCATCTCGGCCGCCACGCGATCGCCGCAGCGCGACCAGGCGTCGATCACCTTGTTATACTTCTCCTGCTGGGTGATCAGGCCGTCCTGATACTGCTGCTCGTAATCCTTGACGAGCGTGCGCGTCTCCTCGACCAGCGGGTCCTTCGCCGCCGGGATCACCATGTCGTCCTTGCCGAACGAGATGCCCGCCTGGAAGGCGTGGCGGAAGCCCAGCGCCATGATCGCGTCGGCGAACAGCACCGTCTCCTTCTGGCCGGTGTGGCGATACACCTCGTCGATCACGTCGCCGATGTCCTTCTTGGTCAGCACGCGGTTGACCAGCTCGAAGGGCACCTTGTGGCTCTTGGGCAGGCATTCGCCGATCAGCATCCGGCCCGGCGTCGTCTCGACGCGCTTGAGATAGGGCTTGCCCTCCTCGTCGGTCTGCGGAACGCGGGTGACGACCTTGGTGTGCAGCGTCACCGCCTTGGCGAACAGCGCCTGGTGCACCTCCTCCATATTGGCGAGCATCGCGCCTTCGCCCGGCTCGCCCTGCTTCTCGATCGAGAGATAATAGAGGCCCAGCACCATGTCCTGCGAAGGCACGATGATCGTCTTGCCGTTGGCGGGCGACAGGATGTTGTTGGTCGACATCATCAGCACGCGCGCTTCCAACTGAGCCTCAAGGCTCAGCGGAACGTGCACGGCCATCTGGTCGCCGTCGAAGTCGGCGTTGAAGGCCGAGCAGACCAGCGGGTGAAGCTGGATCGCCTTGCCCTCGATCAGCACGGGCTCGAACGCCTGGATGCCGAGGCGGTGGAGCGTCGGCGCGCGGTTCAGCAGCACCGGATGCTCGCGGATCACCTCTTCGAGGATATCCCAAACCTCCGGCTTTTCCTTCTCCACCAACTTCTTGGATTGCTTGACGGTCTGCG
>DASSTK010000030.1:0-2391 GCA_035707945.1 Sphingomonas sp. | reverse complement strand
CTGATCCAGGATCTGTTCGGCAATATCGGCGCGACGGGCACCGCCGCGGCCAATGCGCCGACGTCCGACAATCCCAATGGCGGCTCACAGCCCTGATCCTATCAGGCCGCCGCGCGCAAGCCTGGATTCCATCGCGCGGCGAAGCGCTTGCCTATTTCGCACTTGCAAAATGATTTGCTGCGATGCACAAGAGCCCTGCCTTTCAGGCATCCTCTCCTAAAAACTTCGGCCGGCCTTCGGGTCGGCCGTTTTTTTATCGCCGGCGAGCTTCTTCCGGCGACGGCGCTGGACGGACGAGCCCAGCCCCAGCGCCTCGCGATATTTGGCGACGGTGCGGCGCGCGATATCGAATCCTCGCTCCCGCAACAAATCGACCAGCGTATCGTCCGAGAGGATCGCGTCGGGCTTTTCCTCGGCGATCAGCCTGGCGATGTGGCTCTTCACCGCCTGCGCCGACACCGCCTCGCCGCCTTCGGCCGACTGGATCGCGCTGGTGAAGAAATATTTGAGCTCGAACAGCCCGCGCGCGCAGGCGAGATATTTGTTGCTGGTGACGCGGCTCACCGTCGATTCGTGCATGCCGATCGCGTCCGCCACCTGGCGGAGGGTCAGCGGGCGGAGCTGCTCGACGCCCTTGAGGAAAAAGCCTTCCTGCTGCTTCACGATCTCGCTCGCCACCTTGACGATGGTGCGCGCGCGCTGATCGAGCGCCTTGAGCAGCCAGTTGGCGCTTTGCAGGCATTCGCCGAGCCACGCCTTGCTCGCCGCGTCATGCGCGCCGTGGGCGAGCTCGGCATAATAAGAGCGGTTGACGATCAGGCGCGGCAGCGTCGCGTTGTTGAGCTCGATCGCCCAGCCTTTCGCCGTCCGGGCCACGAACAGGTCCGGCGTCACCGGCTGCGCTTCGGCCGCGGAGAAGCGCGCGCCGGGCTTGGGATCATAGCCGCGCAGCTCGCGGATCATATCGGCGAGATCCTCCTCGTCGACGCCGCAGATGCGGCGGAGCTGGGGCAGCGCGCCTTTCGCGACCAGATCGAGATGCGCGATCAGCGCCGCCATCGCCGGATCGTAGCGGTCCGCCTCCCTGGCCTGGAGCGCGAGGCATTCGGCGAGATCGCGCGCGCCGACGCCGGTGGGATCGAAGCTCTGGATCACGCCCAGCACCCGCTCCACCCGGCCGAGCGGCGCGCCCAGCCGCTCGGCGATGTCGAGGCAGGGCTGGGCGAGGTAGCCCGATTCGTCGATCGCATCGATGATGTGCGCGGCGATCGGCAGATCCTCGCCCGAAAGCGCCGCGCCGGCCTGGGCGAGCAGATGATCGGCCAGCGTTTCGGAGCCCGCCAGCGTCGCTTCGAGATCGAGGCCCTCGCCGCCGCCCGTGGCCGCGCCGCCGAGGCCGAGCGAGCCATCCATGCCCTGCCCGCCGCCCGGCATGTCGGCGGGCGAATCGTGGTGGAAGGTCTCCGCCGCATAATCGACGTCGAGCGCCTCGCCGTCGCCCGCGCCGCGCAATGCGTCGGCCGCGTCGGGTTCGAACGGCTCGGCGGGCTCGCCCTCGCCTTCGGGCGGCTCGGCCGGTTCGCCGTTGCCGGTTTCGAGCAGCGGATTGCGGTCCAGCTCCTCGGCGATGAAGGTTTCGATCTCGAGATTGGAGAGCGCCAGCAGACGGATCGCCTGCTGGAGCTGCGGCGTCATCACCAGCGATTGCGTCTGCCGCAGGTCGAGGCGGGGGCCGAGGCCCATGAGCTAATTCGCTTGAGAGGCGCGCGCGGGCGCGGTCACAGCTCGAACCTTTCGCCCAGATAGAGGCGGCGGACGGTGGGATCGGCGACCAGCGCCTGCGGCGAGCCCTGGAACAGCACCTTGCCGTCATAGATGATGCAGGCGCGATCGACGATGTCGAGCGTTTCGCGGACATTGTGATCGGTGATGAGCACGCCGATGTCGCGGCGCTTCAGATCCTTCACCAGATCGCGGATATCGGCGATGGAGATGGGATCGATGCCGGCGAAAGGCTCGTCCAGCAGCATGATCGAGGGTTCGGCGGCGAGCGCGCGGGCGATCTCGCAGCGCCGCCGCTCGCCGCCCGAAAGCGCGGTGGCGCGCGCGTCGCGCAGGTGGGTGAGGTGGAACTCGCCGAGCAGCACGTCGAGCCTTTCCGCGCGCGCCGTCGGATCGGGTTCGGTCATCTCGAGCACCGCCATGATGTTCTGGGCCACCGTCAGCCCCCGGAAGATCGAGGTTTCCTGCGGAAGATAGCCGAGCCCGAGGACGGCGCGGCGATACATGGGCAGGCCGGTGATGTCCTCGCCGTCCAGCAGGATGCGGCCCGCGTCCGGCTTCACCAGGCCCATCACCGAATAGAAGCTGGTCGTCTTGCCCGCGCCGTTG
>DASSTK010000029.1:0-4058 GCA_035707945.1 Sphingomonas sp. | reverse complement strand
AGCGAGATCGCCCCGCCGTTGGCGACCCGGCCGCTGCGGGTGGTGATGTCGATCACGCCGGCGGTGTCCAGGCCGTATTGGGCCGGCATCGCCCCGGTGATGAGCGCGAAGCTGTCGATCAGGCGCGGCGACAGCGCCTGGCCGAACAGCGACAGGCCTTCGGGCAGGATGGTGCCGTTGATGCGATATTGCAGGCCGTTGTGATCGTCGCGGACATGAAGCTGGCCGAAGCCGTCCTGCACCACGCCGGGAAGCTGGAGCACGAGCTGGTTCAGCCCCTGATCGCTGCCGCCGGGCAGCGCCTCGATCGCCGTCTTGTCGATGCCGTAGCTGGTCGCGCCGATCGAATCGCGCACCGTCGCGCGATCGGCGCTGAGGCGGCTGCCGGTGACGATGATGGCGGGCGCTTCGGCGGGCGCGGGCGCTTCGGCTTTCTTCGCGGGGGAAGGAGAGCGGCTTTTCCTCGCCGGAGTCGGCAAGCCCGTTTCCGCCGCGTTCGCGGCGCTCCCCGCCCACGCCAACGCCGAAACGCCCAGCAACAAAACCCGCTTCCTCATGCGCCCTCCTCGGTCGCGGCGTGAGATAGTGTAACATCACATTCGAGCGCAAGCCCGTTGTCCGGCCGTGCGGTGGAATGGCGGAAGCGAAATGGACGGGGCATGGCCGGCGCATTGCTCTGTCGTCATGCGCGCCCTATCTGCTCGGCATCACTTACGGGACGCATCGATGACCGCCACGCACTCCACCCGCATGCTCATCCTCGGCTCCGGCCCGGCCGGGCTCTCCGCCGCCATCTACGGCGCGCGCGCCGGCATGGCGCCCATCGTGGTGCAGGGCATCCAGCCCGGCGGCCAGCTCATGACCACCACGGATGTCGAGAATTACCCCGGCTTCCGCGAAGTCATCCAGGGTCCCTGGCTGATGGAGGAGATGCAGGCCCAGGCCGAGCATGTCGGCGCGCAGATGATGTGGGATACGATCGTGGAGGTCGATCTCTCGCAGCGGCCTTTCCGGCTGGTGGGCGACGGCGGCACGGTCTATCTCGGCGATACGCTGGTGATCGCCACCGGCGCGCAGGCGAAATGGCTGGGGCTGGAGAGCGAGACGCGGCTGCGCGGGCAGGGCGTCTCCGCCTGCGCGACCTGCGACGGCTTCTTCTTCCGAGGCAAGAAGGTGGCGGTGATCGGCGGCGGCAACACCGCGGTCGAGGAGGCGCTGTATCTCACCAATCACAGCCATGACGTCACCCTGATCCACCGTCGCGACACGCTGCGGGCCGAGAAGATATTGCAGGAGCGGCTGTTCAAGCATCACGGCATCAAGGTGCTGTGGAACAAGGAAGTCGCCGAGTTCGTGGCCGACGAGAAGGGGCTGAGCGGGCTCGAACTGCGCGACACCAGGACTGGCGAGACGAGCCGCATCGATGTCGAGGGCGGCTTCGTCGCGATCGGCCATCATCCCGCGACCGAGCTGTTCGCGGGCCATCTCGATCTGGACGAGGATCATTACATCAAGGTGGAGCCCGGCACGACGCGCACCTCGGTCCCCGGCGTGTTCGCCTGCGGGGATGTGATGGACAAGGTGTATCGCCAGGCGATCACCGCGGCGGGGACGGGCTGCATGGCCGCGCTCGACGCCGAGCGCTTCCTCGCCGAAGCGGATTTCGAGGCGGAGGCTATCGCGGCGGAGTAGAGCCGATCGCCAGCAGCGCGTCGCGCAGTTCGGCGAAGGCGGGCCCATCGGCGAAGCTGTGCGAGGCGGTGGCGATGGTCTGCCATCGCGCGTCGACCTTGCCGCAAGCGGCGCGGAACGCCTGCGCGGTGCCGTCGTCGCGAGCGAGAATGATCGTATCTCTCGGCCGAATGCCGCCGGCGAGGCGGTGGGCGAGGGCGCTTTGCTCCGTCCAGGCGCTGCGGAGCAGGCCGCGTGCAAGTCGGCCGAGATTGATTCGTCCGCGCAGGAGCGCGCCCCAAGCCTTTGGATCAGCGATCTTTCGCCGATAATGGCCGCGGATCGCGGCGGCGGGCGGAAGATCGTCGCGCGGCTCGACCGCCCAGGGATTCGCCAGCGCCAGCATATCGAGTCCAAGCGGCTCGCGATTCAGCGCTAGCGCGGTCGCGCCGTCGCACAGGCCGAAGCCGAGGAGGCGGTCGAGGGTGGGAACCCGCGCCTTCAGCAGCGCGAGCGCGGCGGCGAGATCGGGGGCGCTGCCGTCATAGCCGGGGTCCGCGCCGCCGCTGTCCCCCACGCCGCGCCGATCGAAGCGCAGCACCGCCTGCCCGGCTTCGGCGAGGGCATCGGCAAGGCGTTCATAGAGCCGGTGCGGCCCCACCCGCGTCTGCGTGCCGCCGGTGACGAACAGCCAGCCGGTCGTGGCGTCACGCGGCCCGTCCAGGGTGGCGAGCAGCGTCTCGCCTTCGCAGGCAAAGGGAAGAATCTCCCTCAACTGACGATCCACGCGCGAATATCGGCGGCGAGAAGGTCGGCGAGGGCGGGATCGCTCTGCGGCTCGGGCCGACGCCAGAGCGGCGCGGCGTCGATAGAACGATCGGCCGGCAGATCGTCCGAGACGAGGCGCAGCGTTCGCGTGTGCGGAAGATCGGCCGGGCTTTGCTCCGAGAGGTTCGCCGCAAAATCGGGAGCGAGCGGATAGCCCGCGAGGGCGGCCGGATCGCCGCCGCCGACCAGCGCGCTGCGGCGCAGATCGTTGAGCAGGCTCGCTCCCGCCGCAGGAGCGAAACGCCACCGCCGCGCAAAGCCGCCGTCGAACAGGGCGCCGCCCCGGATCGCGATCGATGCGGTCGCGCCGGAGAGCCGGGCGGCGGCCTCGACTGCGCTCAGCCAGTCCTCCCAGCCGACCGTTTCGACCGGGCGGGCGCTCTCGCCGGCGCCGGGCAGATCGGGAAGCCAGCAAGTGAAGCCATGCCCGGCCAGCGCCCGGCACAGGGCGACCACCAGCGCGCGGCAGCGGTTCATTTCTTCGAACAAGGGCTGGATAATAAGCAGTTGCAAGCCGTTTCCATCACCCCATTGCAGGATGGGGATCGGCTCGTCACCGCCATGATCGCACCAGTGGACGCGCGGGGCGATCCCGCTCACGCGGCCTTCTTCATGCGCACGAAGCGGGCGAGGCTGCCGAAGCTTTCGAGCAGTTCGCCGTCCACCTCGTCATCCTCGACCAGGATGTGCAGGCGGTCCTCGATCTCGGTGAGCAGCCCGGCGACCGCCATCGAATCGAGCTCGGGCATGGCGCCGAACAGCGGCGTATCGGCGTCGAGCGCCGCCGCGCGGGCCTCGTCCAGCCCCAGCACATCGCGCAGGATCGCGCGCAGCGCGTCATCCGTCGTATCGGTCGTGCGGTCCATCGCATTCCCTTCCGACGCGTTCGACTAGCCGCCCTTGCCGCGCTGCACAAGACGACTCGCTATTTCGCGCGCGACGCCGGTGAGCCCGGCCGGAGTGAAAGGCCGATAGGCGTCGATCCGCCACACCGGCTCGGCACGCTCCATCCAGTCGGCCTTGTAAGGCTCGTCGCCCAGGCCGAAATCGATCCGCTTCACCCGATCCTCGTCGATCGCCGCGCGGAACATGGCGTGGCTCAGCAGCGAGCCGGGCGAGCCTTCGCGCGCATCCTCGCGATGGGCGAGCTTGTGGATGGTGGCGACGCCGTTCTCGACAAGCCAAAGCTGTGCCGCGACAGGTCTGCCGGAAGAATCGCGGCCGATGCCGAGGCGGAGCGCCCCCGCCGCGCTCTCCTGCTCGGCCAATGCGCGGAGGAAGGGGAAGGAGCCTTCCTCCGGCTTCCAGCTTGCCCGGTAAACCTCTTCATAGGCGCGCCAGGCATCGGCGTATAACACACTGTAAATGCTGATACCGAGCGGGTGGGATCGGAGCTTCCGGGCTATCGTGCTTCGTAGCCTACCCGGCCGCTCGCCCCAATAGGCGGCGAAGTCCCGACCGTCGATATCGACGAGCCGGCGCTTCGAAACAGGCGCGCGGAACACCCGCCAGCCCGCTCCTCGAAGCGCCGATTCGAACGCATCCGCGGTCGCGCTGTC
>DASSTK010000028.1:0-2674 GCA_035707945.1 Sphingomonas sp. | reverse complement strand
GGCGGCAATCGGATCGACCCCTACGGCCATGCCCACGGCGGCATGAGCCTGCGCTTCATCAAGACCGAAGGCGAGCCGCCGACGGTGACGCTCCATCGCGTGAAGCTCGATGCGCTGAAGGCGCGCGGCCTCGCCGCGCTGGACGATGTGGAGCCGATCGTCAGCGGCGAGATCACCGAGTGAGCGGGGAGAGCATGATGAAGGGACTTCGGTTCGATTTCGAAGGCGCCAACGTGCTGGTGACGGGCGGCACCAGCGGTATCGGCGCGGCGGTGGCGGCGGCCTATCGCGAGGCGGGAGCGAACGTGGCCATCACCGGCACGCGGCCCGACGCGAGCGCCTATGACGCGGACCTCTCCGGCTATCGCTATCTGCCGCTCGACGTGGAGGACGCCGCGCAGGTCGAGGCGGTTGCGGCCGCGCAGGGCAAGCTGGACATCCTCGTCAACAGCGCCGGTCTCGCGCTCGCGGGGCAGGGGCTCGACGAATATGATCCGGCGATCTTCGAACGCTCGATCACCATGCACCTCACCTCGGTCTATCGCTTGGCGCGGGGTTGCTCGGATGCGCTGGCGCGGAGCGAACGCGGCGGCGCGATCGTCAACATCGCCTCCATGACATCCTTCTTCGGCATCGGCATGATCCCCGGCTACGGTACGGCCAAGACGGGACTTATCGGCCTTACCCGTGTGCTGGCGGTCGAGTGGGGGCCGCGTAATATCCGGGTCAATGCAGTGGCGGCGGGGCTGACCCGTACGCGGATGACGGCCGCCACCTTCGATCAACCCGCCTGGACCGAACCGACGCTCCAGCGCACCCCGCTCGGCCGTCTGGGCGCGCCGGAGGACATTGCCGGCGCGGCGCTGTTCCTCACCAGCCCGGCCGCTTCCTGGATCACCGGGCAGGTGCTGCCGGTCGACGGCGGCTTCACGGTGGCGGGCTAGAGCTATGGCGCTCGGTCACGATGATCTCGTGTTGTGCGGCGGCACGCTTCAGGCGACGCCGCTGCTCGACCGGCTCGAGCCCGCGCGGGCGGCGGGGTTCGCAGGCATTTCCATGTTCGCCACGGATCTGGAAGCAGTGACCGCGACAGGCATGACCGTGCGCGATGTGCGGGAGCGCATCGCCGACGCGGGATTGCAGGTCGCCGAGTTCGATTGCGTCGGCAAGTGGCTCGGCCGTCAGGAACCCAAAGGCGGGATGCCGGGCTGGCTGGCCGAGCTGCTGATGCGCTCGACGCCCGATTATATCTGTGCGCTGGCGGCGGAGGTGGGCGCGCGCTCTGTCACGGTGATCGAGATGTTCGGCATCGATTTCGACGCGGACGATATGGCCGAGAGCTTCGCGGCGGTATGCGACACGGCGGCGGCGCACGGGCTGAGGGCGCATCTGGAGTTTCTGCCGGTCGGCGGCATCCGCTCACTCGCGCAAGGGTGGGAGGTGGTGCGCCGCGCCGATCGGCCCAATGGCGGGCTGCATGTCGACGCCTGGCATCTGTTCCGAAGCGGATCGCGCCTCTCCGATCTGGCCAGCGTGCCGGGCGAGAAGGTCTATTGCGTCCAGCTCTGCGACGGGCCGGAGCACCCCGCCGCCGATCCCACCAGCGAACTGATGCGGGGGCGGCTGATGCCCGGCGAGGGCGCGTTCGATCTCACGGGTTTCGTGCGAGCGATCGACGCGATCGGCTGCGCCGCGCCGTGGAGCGTCGAGGTGTTTTCGGACAGCCATGCCGGGCAATTGCCGGCCGAGGTCGCGCGGCGCGCGGCGGAGGCGACGAGGCGGGTCATCCAGCAAGCGAGGGAGGGGATATGAGCGACGCGAAGGATGCGCCCGGCGCGGTGGTGGTGGGCACCGGCTTCGGCCTGTTCACCCATGTCCGCGCGCTGCGCGAAGCGGGCTTCGAGGTGCGCGCCATCGTCGGCCGCAATCGCGCGCGCACCGAGGAGCGGGCGCGGCCGCTCGGCATTCCGCTCGCCACCGACAGCTTGGCCGAAGCGCTTGCCGATCCGCGCAATCTGCTCGTCACCGTCGCCACTCCTCCGCACGCTCATTATCCGGTGGTGATGGAGGCGATCGCCGCCGGACGGCATGTCGTCTGCGAGAAGCCGTTCGCGAAGGATTTGCCGGAGGCCCGCGAGATGTTCGCCGCCGCCGAGCGGGCGGGTGTCGCCCACATGCTCGGCGCGGAGTTCCGCTTCGATACCGCGCAGGCGCTGCTACGCCGCGTGGTGCGGAGCGGCGCGATCGGCGAACCGAAGCACTTCCTGCGCATCTACCACCAGCCCGGCCTTCAGGACCCGACCGAAAAGCTCAGCGATTGGTGGGAGGATGCGGCCCAGGGCGGCGGTTTCCTGGGCGCGTTCGGCACGCACATGATCGACCAGGTGCTGACCATGCTGGGGTCGATCCGGCGGGTGAGCGCTGTGCTCCAGACGCTCGCGCCCGGTCGCCCGACCATGACGGCGGACGATTGCTACAGCATTCAGTTCGAGACGGAAGGTGGAGCGAAAGGCCTCCTCATGGCCGCTCTCGCCGCGCCGGGGCCGCTGGTGATGGCGACCAAGGTGGTGGGGACCGAAGGCGGCGCATGGATCCAGAGCGGCGCGAGCTACGGCGACCCCGAGGAAGTGTGGGTGAGCGACCGGGACGGGCCGCGCCGGGTGGAGACGCCCGC
>DASSTK010000027.1:0-9000 GCA_035707945.1 Sphingomonas sp. | reverse complement strand
CGGACAGGATATGGCGCACCTGCTCGCCCACGCGCAGCAGGCGGACGGAGCGGCCCTCGTGGGATTCGGTGTGGCGCATATTGTTTCGGCAAGCCTTGGATGCTATATAAACAGGGCTACTGTGTGATGGCTCTATACATCACCTCCTGAGCCCGGGCGTTCCAGCGCCGGACCCCGCACGGCTATCGACGGCTCAACTCGATGATTTTCACCACCAAGCCGATAATCGCGACCACGAGGGTCGCGGTGCCGATAACCAGTGCCGCTACTGTGTCTGGTCCTATAACAATCACCTCCTCTCGACGCGCGGATGCGCGTCGAGAGGAGGAATAGGGAGAACCATGAAAGCGTGACAGACCTTTTCGAAACCCGGCCCGGTTAAAGCGTCCGCTCGCGCATCTCGACTTCGAAGGTCTCCACGAAGTCGCCCGCCTTGATGTCGGTCGTTCCCTCGAAGGTCACGCCGCACTCCAGACCGGCGCGGACTTCCGGGACGTCGTCTTTGAAGCGGCGGAGCGAGGCGATGGAGCCGTTGTAGATGATGACATCCTCGCGCGTGATGCGCGCGCGCAGCGCCTTGCGGATATACCCTTCGGTGACGAGCAGACCGGCGGCCTTGCCGTGCTTGCCCGCGGAGAAGACCTCGCGGACCTCGGCGCGGCCGACGACATGCTCGATCGCTTCCGGACCCAGTTGGCCCGCCATCGCGGCGCGGATCTCGTCCAGCAGATCATAGATCACGTCATAATATTTGAGCGCGACCTGATCCCGCGTGGCGATCTCTCGCGCCTTGGCGTTGGCGCGGACGTTGAAACCGATGATCGGCGCGCGGGATGCGGCCGCCAGCGTCACGTCGCTCTCGGTGATGCCGCCGACGCCCGAATGCAGGATGCGCACCTGGATGTCGTCGGTCGAGATCTTGTTCAAGGAGCCGACGATGGCTTCCACCGACCCTTGCGTGTCAGCCTTGACCACCACCGGATATTGCTGCGCCTGCTTCTCGCGCAGCGCCGAGAACATCGATTCGAGGTTCGCCGGCGCGGCCGTGGTGCGTTTCCTCTGGATGACGCCGGCGCGATAGGCGGCGACCTCGCGGGCGCGCGCCTCGTTCTCGACGACCGACAGCGGATCGCCCGCGCCCGGCACGCCGGAGAGGCCCAGCACCTCGACCGGCTGCGAAGGGCCGGCCTGCTTGACGTTCTTGCCCTTGTCATCGACCAGCGCGCGCACCTTGCCGCTCTCCGCGCCGACCACGAAGATGTCGCCGACCTTGAGCGTGCCCTTGCGCACCAGAATGGTGGCGACGGGGCCGCGACCCTTGTCGAGCTGGGCCTCGACCACGGTGCCCTCGGCCTCGCGATCGGGATTGGCCTTGAGCTCGAGCAACTCGGCCTGGAGCAGGATCTTCTCGATCAGATCGTCCAGCCCGGTCTTCTTGAGCGCGGAGACCTCGACCTCCTGCACGTCGCCGCCCATGCTCTCGACCTGAACGTCATGCTGGAGCAGCGCCTCGCGCACGCGCTGGGCGTTGGCGCCGGGCTTGTCGATCTTGTTGATCGCCACGATCATCGGCACGCCGGCCGCCTTGGTGTGGTTGATCGCCTCGATTGATTGCGGACGGATGCCGTCATCGGCGGCGACCACGATCACCACGATATCGGTGATGTTGGCGCCGCGCGCGCGCATCTCGCTGAACGCCTCGTGGCCGGGCGTATCGAGGAAGGTGATCTTGTCGCCCGACGCCACCTGCACCTGATAGGCGCCGATATGCTGGGTGATGCCGCCCGCCTCGCCGGTCGCGACGTCGGTGCCGCGCAGCGCGTCGAGCAGGCTGGTCTTGCCGTGATCGACATGGCCCATGATCGTGACCACGGGCGCGCGGGCCGCGAGCTTGTCCTCCGGCTCCTCCTCGGTCGAGGCGACGATATCGATGTCGCTCTCGCTCACGCGCTTGAGGTTGTGGCCGAACTCGGTGACGAGCAGCTCGGCTGTGTCCTGGTCGATCGTCTGGGTGAGCGTGACGGGCATGCCCATCTTGAACAGCGCCTTCACCAGATCGGCGCCGCGCTCGGCCATGCGGTTGGCGAGCTCCTGTACGGTGATCGCCTCGGGCACCACCACGTCGCGGACCTGCTTGGCCTGCGGGCCGCCCGCCTGATGGGCGCGCTTGTCCTTCTCGCGCGAACGCTTGAGCGCGGCGAGGCTGCGGGCGCGCGCGCCGCCTTCGTCGTTCAGCGCGCGGGTGACGGTGAGCTTGCCGGACTGACGACGATCATCGCCGCCCGGCCGGCCGCTGCGCGAGGGCTTGGCGGGCTCGGGGCGCTTGGGTGCCTGCACCGGCGTGAAGCGGCGCGGCGGCGGCGTCTGCGCCGCGCGCGGCTCGGGCCGGGCCTCCTCGGCGGGCGCACGCGCGGCCTCCTCGGCCGCCCGGGCCTCCTCCTCGGCGCGCGCCTTCGCCTCGGCCTCGGCGCGGGTCTGAGCCTCCTCCTCGGCGCGGCGATTCTCCTCGGCGCGGCGCTTCTCGTCCTCGCTGGCCTCGGCCTTCTCGCGCTCCTCGCGGCGGCGCGCCTCCTCGAGCGCGTTCATGCGCGCCTCCTCGGCCTCGCGCAGCAGACGCTCCTGCATCTCGCGGCGCTCGAGCGGCGTCATCGGGCGCGAGCTGTCGCGCGCGGCCGGCTGCTGCGGGCGCGGGGCAGGGGCGGCGGGCTTGGGCGCGGCGGCCTGCTTGACCTCGGGCTCCGGCGTCGGCGCGGGGGTCTGCTCTTCGACCTGCGGCTCGCCGCCCGGGCGGCCCAGCACCCGCCGACGCTTCACCTCCACCACCACGGTGTTGGAGCGGCCGTGGGAGAAGCTCTGCTTCACCTTGCCCGTCTCCACCGTGCGCTTGAGGCCCAGCGGCGCGCGCGTACCCAGCTTCGGCTTGTCAGAATCGCTCATCGACTACTCAAATCCCCAGCATCACCGGCGGCCGCGCCGCCACTGTCATTCCCGGCGGTCGAGCCCGAAGGCCCCCGCGATGGATCGCGAGGCTCCGCCTCACCGTCCCGTCCGATAAATCCGCGCCAGCGTGCGAGCGCGTGTTCGACGCGCCGGGCCGCTGCCCGGTCCGTGAGCGCGATATGTACCACGTTTTCGCGCCCCAGCGCCACGCCCAATATGGTGCGCGGCAACGAAAGCGCCAGCCCCTTGCGGCCGGAACCTTCGCTGTCCGTGCCGACGCGCAGCGCCTGATCGAGCTTGCGCGAGCCGTCCGCGCCCGCGTCCGCCGCGTGGAGCAGCAGGTGAACGCGCCCGCGCCGCGCCGCCTCCTCGATCCGGTCCGAGCCGGTGAGCAGGGTTCCGGCGCGGGCCTCCAGCCCCAGCCGGTCGAGCGCCGCGCGGCGCAGCTCCGCCTCGATGCGATCGGCGAGATCGTCGGGAACGGTGAGCGGCCGGCCCTTGAAGGCGCGGGCGAGCGCGCCCTTGAGCCTGCCCTTGGCTTGCGCCTGCTCGAGCGTGGACCTGTCCACCCCGATCCAGGCGCCCCGACCCGGGGCCTTGGCGCGCACGTCCGGCAAAACCACGCCGTCAGGCGAGACGGCGAGCCGGATCAGATCCGCGCGCGCGCCATGCTCGCCCGAGAGGATGCAGCGACGTTCGGGAGTATGGGATTCGCCCGCTCCGGGCGAACCGTTAGGCTCTAGGCCATCGAGGTCATCATTGCTCGCCATCCGCAACCGCGTCCTCCTGCGGTTGGGGGGCGGGCTCGTCGGCGAACCAGCCGGCGGCGTGGCGCGCGGCCATGATGATCTCGTTGCCCTGTTCTTCCGAAAGGCCGTAGTCGGCGAGCACGCCGCCCTTGTCCTCCGGGCGCTGCGGGCGGGCGGGCGCGCCCTCGGCGCGGCGGCGCGGTTCGGCGCGGCGCTTCTGGATCAGCTCGTCGGTGGCGAGATCGGCGAGATCGTCGAGCGTCTTGACGCCGCCCTTGCCCAGCGTCACCAGCATCGGCTCGGTGAGATAGGGAAGCTCCGCCAGCGCATCCTCGACGCCCAGCCCCTGCCGCTCCTCGCGCGCCGCCGCCTCGCGCCGCTCCAGCGCTTCCTGCGCGCGGCTCTGGAGCTCGGCGGCGAGATCCTCGTCGAAGCCTTCGATGGTCGAAAGCTCGGCCGGATCGACATAGGCGACCTCCTCCAGCTCGCCGAAGCCTTCGGCGACGAGGAGCTGCGCCAGCGTCTCGTCTACATCGAGCTCCTGCTCGAACATGGCGGAGCGTTCGACGAACTCCTTCTGCCGCTTCTCGGAGGCGTCGGCCTCGGTCAGGATGTCGATCGCCTTGCCGGTGAGCTGGCTGGCGAGGCGCACATTCTGGCCGCGCCGGCCGATGGCGAGGCTGAGCTGATCGTCGGGCACGACCACCTCGATCCGCTCGTCATCCTCGTCGATCACGACGCGGGCGACGTGCGCGGGCTGGAGCGCGTTGACCACGAAGGTGGCGGTGTCGGGCGACCAGGGAATGATGTCGATCTTCTCGCCCTGCATTTCCTGCACCACCGCCTGCACGCGGCTGCCCTTCATGCCGACGCAGGCGCCGACCGGATCGATGCTGGAATCGCGCGAGATGACGCCGATCTTGGCGCGGCTGCCCGGATCGCGCGCGGCGGCCTTGATCTCGATCACGCCGTCGTAGATTTCGGGCACTTCCTGCGCGAACAGCTTCTTCATGAAATCCGGATGCGCGCGGGAAAGGAAGATCTGCGGGCCGCGCACCTCGCGGCTGACCTTGAGGATCAGGCTGCGGATGCGATCGCCGACGCGGACCACCTCGCGCGGGATCTGCGCGTCCCGCCGGATGACGCCCTCGGCGCGACCGAGATCGACGACGACATGGCCGAACTCGACGCGCTTGACCACGCCGGTGATGATCTCGCCGACGCGATCCTTGAACTCGCCATACTGGCGCTCGCGCTCGGCGTCGCGGACCTTCTGGAAGATGATCTGCTTGGAAGCCTGCGCCTGGATGCGGCCGAACTCGATGGGCGGCAGAGGGTCGACGATGAAATCCCCGATCGCGGCGCCGGGCTGGAGCTTCTCGGCGTCGGCGACCGAAACCTGGGTGAAGTAATTGTCGACCTGCTCGACCACCTCGACGACGCGCCACAGGCGCAGATCGCCGCTCCTGGGGTCGATCTTGGCGCGGATGTCGTTCTCGGCGCCGTAGCGGGTCTTGGCGGCGCGCTGGATGGCGTCCTCCATCGCCTCGATCACGATCTCGCGATCGATCAGCTTCTCGCGCGCGACCGAGTCGGCGATGGCGAGGAGTTCTGCCTTGTTGGCGGAAACGGCGGTGGCCACGGGGCTTATCCTTCCTTCACGATAGAATCCGCGCCTTCGGTCGAAAGCGGCGCGGTGGCCTTGATGAGCGCGTCGGTCAAGAGCAGCTTGGCCGATGCGACGGCGGAAAAGGGAAAACGGAACGTCTCGCCGCCCTTTGCGAGCGCGACGGCGACGACGCCGCCTTCGACGCCGAGGATGCGCCCGTCGAGCTGCTTGCGCCCCTCGATCGGCTCGGCGAGGCGGATGCGCGCGTCGAAGCCGGCCCAGTCGGCGAAATCGGCTTCGCGGGTGAGCGGCCGGTCGATGCCGGGCGAGGAGACTTCCAGCCGATAGGCTTCCGGAATCGGATCGGCGGCGTCGAGCATGTCGGAGAGGCGGCGGGACAGCGCCTCGCAATCGGCGAGATCGAGCTGCCGCGTGTCCGGCCGCTCGGCCATGACCTGCAAGGTGGGATCGGACTTGCCGCCGAACATCGCCACGCGCACCAGATCGAGCCCGAGCGCCTTGGCTTCGGGTTCGATCAGCCGGGTCAGTTCCGCGATATCCGCCATGCGATCCTTCAGGCACAGGTTGAGCGCCTTCCAGCCGGCCCCGTTCGGGACCAGCCTCGGCAAAGTTTCCAATGTCGAGAAGGCGGGAGCGATATAGTCGCTTTTCCGCCCCCCGGCAAGCGAGCAGGATGCAACGCGAAACCGTCCGCCGCGTTTGCGGGACGGGTCCTTTGTCCGGGAGCCTAGCCGATGCGCCTTACGATCGCCGTCATCCTCGCCGCCCTTATCGCCTTTCCCGCCGCCGCCGAAGTCAATGCCGGGCACGACAAGCCCAATCCGAACAAGCCCTTCGTCGAAACCGCGATCGCCACCTTCGATTATCCCTGGGCTATCGCCTTCCTGCCTTCGGGATCGCTGCTCGTCACCGAGAAGCCGGGGCATCTGTGGATCGTCTCTCCGGACGGCAAGAAGAAGTTCGAGGTCGCGGGCGTGCCGCCGGTCCATTACGAAGGCCAGGGCGGATTGCTGGACGTGGCGGTCGGCCCCACCTACGCGCGCGATCACAGCATCTATCTGACCTATTCGGAGCCGGGCAAGGGCGGCAGCAGCCTCGCGCTCGCCCGCGCGCATCTGATCGGGAACGCCAAAGGCTTCCGGCTGGAAGGGCTGAAGGTGATCTGGCGACAACTGCCCAAGGGCGAGGGCGGCCAGTTCGGCGGCATCGTCACCTTCTCGCCGGACGGCAAATATCTGTTCCTCTCCTCCGGCGAGCGGCAGCGCTTCACGCCCGCGCAGGATCCCAATCAGGCGCTCGGCAAGATCCTGCGGCTGACGCTCGACGGCAAGCCCGCCCCCGGCAACCCCTGGGCGGGCAAGACCGGCTCCAGGACCGTGACGGTGATCGATCCGCCCAAGGACACGGAGGCGGCGAAGAAGGCGAAGGGGCGCACCGTCACGCTGCCGGGGCCGAACCTCACCCCGGCCGAGACATGGACCACCGGCCACCGCAATCCCTACGGCCTCGCCTTCGATCCGCAGGGGCGGCTGTGGGAGATCGAGATGGGCCCTCGCGGCGGCGACGAGCTCAATCTGCTCAAGCCCGGCAAGAATTACGGCTGGCCGATCGTCTCCAACGGCATCAACTATGACGGCGTGCCCATCCCTCGGCACGATACGCATCCCGAGTTCGTGCCGCCGGTGGTTTACTGGACGCCCGTGATCGCCCCCGCCGGCCTCGCCTTCTACGAGAAGAGCCTGTTCCCGCGGTGGAAAGGCTCGGCCTTCACCGGCGGCCTCGCCTCGCAATCGCTGGTCCGCATCACCTTCGACGGCAAGGGCGGGGCGAACGAGGCGGAGCGCTGGGACATGGGGCACCGCATCCGCGATGTCGCCGTCGGGCCGCACGGCGCCTTGTGGCTGATCGAGGACGAGGACGGCGGCCGCCTCCTCAAGCTGACCCCGAAGGGACGCAAATGAGCGACGACAGAGCGAAGCCGGTGGCGATCGTCACCGGCGGAGAATCGGGCATCGGAGCGGCCTGCGCCCGAAGGCTGGGGCAGGAAGGCGCGCGCATCGCCGTCACCTATTATGACGACCATGACGCCGCCGAGGGCGTGGCGAAGGAGGTGCGGCAGGCGGGCGGCGAAGCGATCGTCCACCAGACCGATGTGGCCGACGAGCCTTCGGTCGAATCGCTGTTCGAAGCGGCTGAGAAAGCGTTCGGCCCGGTCACATGGCTGGTCAATTCGGCCGGGCTCAACATGAGCGGCGTGTGGGTCAAGGACATGGAGCTCAAACAGTTCCGCAAGCTGCTCTCGGCCGATCTGGTCGGCAGCTTCCTGACCTGCCGCCGCTTCGTGCGCGGGCTCGCCGAGGACCAGACCGGCCGGATCGTCAACATCGGCTCGATCCACGAGTTCGCGCCCCGGCAGGGCGGGGCGGACTATACTTCGGCCAAGGGCGGCCTGAGGCAATTCACCCGCACGCTGGCGCTGGAGCTGGCCCCGCGCAACATCGCCGTCAACGATGTCGCGCCCGGCATGATCCTCACCCCCATGAACGCCAAGGCCGAGCATGATGCCGCCTATCGCAAGCAGGCCGTGTCCCACATTCCCTGGGGCCGCGCCGGCCAGCCGGAGGAGGTGGCCGAGCTCGTCGCCTTCCTGCTTTCGGACAAGGCGGGCTACATAACCGGCGCCTCGATGGTGATCGACGGCGGCCTGAGCCTGGTCGACGCGCAGGGGGCTTGATCCGATGGTCGATTTCGCCATTCACGCCATCGAGCAGGTGCTGCTGGACGGCCCGCCCGATCTGATGGCGATGGATTTCATGAGCCCCTATGTCTGGCGGGGGGACGGCAGCGTCTTTCACAGCCGGCCGGGTCTTCAGATGCTGGTGCGCGCGGTGCCGGGAGACGGCGCGCCCAGCGGCCTGATCTGGGCGGGATGCTCTCAGGACGGCCTCCGTTTCCTGATGGAGCCCACTCCGGCCATCACCCCCGGCCCGGAAGCGGTTGACGAGGCGGGGGTGGAAGACCCTACCGTCTATATCGACGAGCATGGCTGTCTGGTCTTCTTCACCGGCGTCGATGCGCACGGCCAGGGATCGATGCTGGTCGCCGAAGGGCCGGACGAGCTTCATCTCGCCAAGCGCGCCGTGGCGCTCCGCGCGCCCGAGGGCGAAGGCAATATCAAGGAGGCGACGCTCGCCCGCGCATCCGACGGCACCTGGCGGCTGTTCTACGAATATGCGCGCAACAACGCCTCGCGGATCGGGCTCGCCGTCTCGGAAACGCCGCGCGGGCCGTGGATCAGCGTCGCCGATCCCTTCGACATCCGCGAGGACGGGTGGGACAATTGGCATCTTTCGACCGGCCCGATCCTCGATCGGCCGGGAATGGACCCGGTGATGTTCTATAACGGCGCGACGGTGGACGCGCGCTGGCGGATCGGCTGGATCAGCTTCTCGCCCGATTACCGCACCGTCACCGATCGCGGCATCGAGCCGCTGATCATGCCGCCGCCGCCCAAGGACCGCACCGCCACCGACATCGCTTTCGCCGCCTCGCTGGTGGACGGGCCGGACGGACCCTTCCTCTATTATTCGCTGGAGGACCGCACGCTTAGGCGCGCGCGGATCAATGTCTATGGATAGAATCCGCTAAAAGGGATCATGTGCTCCTGCGAAAGCAGGAGCG